>JAJRQP010000369.1 GCA_024280195.1 Bacteroidota bacterium
ACCTGCGGTACACAAAGGCGGCATTAACGCTGTAGCAATAGCAACACCTGGAATCACATTCCCTTTATTTTTACTACTGATTGCTACAATCCCAGCTAAACCACCAAAAAAAGCAATAAACACATCGTAAATGGTTGGGCTCGTTCTTGCCAATATCTCAGAATGCTCTGCATGAATCGGTGTCAACAAAAAGTACAACATTGATGTTATAATCGCCGCACTTGCTGAGAAACCAAAATTCTTCAATGACTTTCTAAACAAAGGAAAATCATAGGTTGCAATTGAATAACCAATACCGGTAATTGGCCCCATTAACGGAGAGATTAGCATTGCTCCAATCACAACTGCTGTAGAATTCATATTTAACCCTACAGAGGCAATTAAAATAGCAAAAATGAGAATCCAAAGGTTCGTTCCACGAAAAACCACCCCGCTTTCTACGGTTTCATGAATGATTGTTGCGTCTTCTTGCTCATGCGACAACCGCATGAAACGCATCATTTGCCTTACCCAAGTTTTATTCTGCATGCACTAATTTACATTTTTTCTGGAACATTGATTCCTAATAAATTCATTGCCGAATTAATTACTTTTGCAACATTTCGGCTCAAAACCAAACGCATCATTCTTAAATCCTTATTCTCTTCGTTTAAAATATAGATAGATTGATAAAAATGATTGTATAGTTTTACTAACTCGTATGTGTAGTTTGCCAATAATGCTGGAGAATGATTTTTACCTGCATCCGCAATGAGAGAAGGGTATTGTGATAAATGTTTTAAAATTTCTGTTTCTTCTAACTTCAATTCTACATCACCAAACATGGAGAGTTCTCCTGCTTTCGCTATCAATGATTTAATTCGAGCGTGTGTGTATTGAATAAATGGTCCAGTGTTACCATTCAATTCTATCGACTCATTCGGATTGAAAACAATCTTCTTTTTAGGATCAACTTTTAACAAGTAATACTTCAAACCTCCCATACCTATCAAGTTGTACAGCTTGTCTTTTTCATCCTCACTCATTCCATCAATGTGACCTCGTTCTTGCGTCATTTCTTTAGCAGAATCAACGATATCCTCCATTAAATCATCGGCATCAACAACCGTTCCTTCACGAGACTTCATTCTCCCCATTCCTTTTGGAAGTTCAACCATTCCGTAGGATAAATGACTGCAGTTTTTCGCCCAATCATACCCTAATTTTTCAAGAATTAGAAATAGAACTTTAAAATGGTAATCTTGCTCATTACCAACCGTATAGATGATTCCGCTTAAATCAGGATAGTCACTATATCTATCGACTGCCGTCCCTAAATCTTGCGTCATATAAACAGCTGTTCCATCTGAACGAAGAACTAATTTCTCATCCAAACCTTCATCTGTTAAATCAATCCAAACAGAACCGTCGTCTTTCTTAAAAAAGATTCCTTTATCAAGTCCTTCTAAAACCAAATCTCGACCTAGAATGAATGTTTCCGATTCGTAATACAACTTATCAAAATCAACCCCCATTGCTTTGTAGGTAACGTCAAAACCAGCATAACACCAGTTATTCATCGTTGTCCACAACAAATAGGTTTCAGGATCTCTTGCTTCCCATTTAATGAGCATTTCTTTTGCATCATTCATCAAAGAAGTCTGATTCTTCGCAATATCTTTGATTTTCGCATCGATTCCTTTTATTGCATCCTCATCCTTCCCTTCTTTAGAAGCAATTAGCTTTTTAACCTCAGTTGCAACATCATCAGAAAAGCTATCGAAGTTATTTCGCTCCCATTTTGCAATGATTTCCTTTGCCTCAATATTGTACTGTTTATCAAACTCAACGTAATACTTACCTACTAGCTTATCGCCTTTAATTCCTGTATTATCTGGAGTCTCTCTTTCTCCATTCTCATTCACAGGAGAGAAGCGTTCCCACGCCAACATACTTTTGCAAATATGAATACCTCTATCGTTCACGATTTGTGTTTTCACAACTTTGTGACCATTTGCTTTTAAAATCTCGGCAACAGAATAACCTAAGAAGTTATTTCTTAAATGTCCTAAATGCAAAGGCTTGTTTGTATTTGGAGAAGAATACTCTACCATAACTGTTGGTTTAGAATCTTTCTCTGCAAAGCCAAATTCCTCATTCTTATCAATTGAAGACAATTGAGACAACCAGTATTCTCCTGAAATAGTAAAGTTAAGAAAACCACTTACGACATTATAAGACGCTATGAAATCAAGCTTATCTGCTAAGAATGAACCTATTTTCTCACCTGCATCTGCAGGAGAACATCTTAACACCTTAACGAATGGAAAAATAACCAAAGTCAAATCTCCTTCCACATCTTTTCTTGTTTTCTGAAATTGAATTAGCTTTTCATCTACCTGATTTCCAAATAATTCTATAGAATTATTCAGTAAAATTTCTTTAATTTTATTCTCCATTATTAGTTATTCTCTAATTGGTTGATTGTTTTTTCTAATAAGTCAAAAGCAACTTCTGCCATTTTATTTGTTTTCTCGTCCAAGCAAGGATTCACTTCTACAAACTCAATGCAGACTGTTTTTTTATTCTTCGCTAATTCTTTTAAAAAGAATTCTGCTTCGTCTGGGTGCAATCCATGTTCTACTGGAGTACCAGTACCATGCGAAGTAAACTCCGGATCCATCGAATCAACATCAAACGAAACGTAAATAATATCACATTCGTTTAGTTGACTCAAGATTTCATGCATGATTGCTTCTTTGCCCTTTTTCCTTACCTCATCTACTGTATGATTGGTAATTTGTAAACGTTCAATTAATGCATCCTCTTGTTTCTCTGTGTCTCGAACAGAGATAAAAACCAGATCCTCAGACTTAACCCTTGGACCATTTGCATTCATTGTCTTCAACTCATTCCATAACTCAATCTCTTCTTCGGACAAGGTATTCTTTTGCTCTTGCTTATTATCATCTGAAATTGCAGTTGCCAAAGGCATTCCATGCATATTTCCTGATGGTGTTGTATAAGGAGTATGTAAATCTCCATGTGCATCAATCCACACAACCCCTAATCGCTTATTAGGATACGCCGCTTTTATTCCTGTAATTGTCCCTCCAGCAGAACCATGATCTCCAGCAATCACAAAGGGGAAATGATTCTCATCTAAAACCGTTTTTACTTCTTTAGAAACGGATTCAAAAACCTGAACCAAACCTTCTATTCTCTTTGCAAAAGGGAATTTTACTTCCATATCGAGCAAATGATTGGAATCGTCCACATAAGCAATTGGATAATCT
>JAJRQP010000370.1 GCA_024280195.1 Bacteroidota bacterium
AGTTTAAGAAAAAAACGGTAATATTGTCAGACCATCGAGTTCTTTGAACCTTGATCCACCAAGGGGGTCAACATCACCGGAAGAGGGGTCAGTATCACCGGAATATCCACGAATAAACCAAATTAATTTTCTATCAATTCGTCTATGTCCATTTTGATAAACTTTATAGACGGATTTGTTGTGACATTGAAAACTCTTGCCACCAAGTACCTATCTGCTGATTCCATTAATCTATACTCATTTATAGTAAGTTCAAACTCAACATTTTCAGTATATTCCCCGAATGGTGTTGCCTTGCTTTCTATATAGATTTTTTTTCCATCCTCTGTAATAAGAAAATCATATTTTTTCCCAGACTCTATACCACCAATATTTTCCCAGACAACATCCAGAGAATTTCCTATATTAAACCCAGAATCTGTTTCTATGAGTTCAAAACCATACTTGTGTTGATAAATTTTTTTAAGCTGATTAAAAACGAATAATTCACCCTTTCTACCTAAATCAGCTTTTATCTCCGTGTATCCACCACCTGTTCTTTGAGAGAGAATTTCCAACTCTTTTGGATTTAATAATTCTTCTGGTATTAAATTGATAGCATCCTCTCCATATGTTTCCTTTATGTATTCGATTCCTTCTCTAAATGAATCAGAAAGTAATACATAGAGGTGTCTTTCGGCATATCGAATGCCTAAAAATATCCCAATTGGTTCGATTAAGCTATCTAGAACTCTTGGTTTATACCAATTTCCCACATAGTAAAAATCATTACCCTTTACCCAAGAACTTCTTTTTTGTTTATCAGCCTCATTACCGTAAGAGAGCCATATTTCAATAGTTTCTAAAAAGCGAATATTGACAAGTTTACTTATTAGTCGATTAAATTCCGTTATCCACTCCTTCTTACTTTTTGATTTTTCAACGGAAACAACAGCTATCAAAGGTAAAATGTGATTTAGTTGTCGTTTTAGGTCTTTAATTTCCGTTTGGCTATTTGAGATATAAGGTTTGACCTTGTCAATTATAGTAACACCAAAAATTTCAAGCAACTTTATTACTTTTTCATTCTTTTCGTCACAATGTGCCAGATTTGACCCTTTAAATCCTTCAATTGTTACTACTACCAATTCTGTTGGGCATAAAAAGGTTTTTCCATCTTTGGAAATTAGTTTATTAGATGTTGACCATGCCTTCAACCTATCTTCATATCCTAAATAATTTTTTGCAATTCTTTGGTAAATCTGTGTAATCAGTTCCTTGTTTTCAGAACTAAATTCAACAACTATATCGGCATCTTTCCACAAAGCAGTAAGTATTTTTAAGTAATCATCTAATTCGAAAGATGTTTTAAACGGAAGAAAATTAAGCCAATCTTCTGGTATAGTTTCCTTATAATCAAAAATTGGTAAATATTTGCCCCCAATTTCAATGTTTTCAGCCGTGTTAATAAAGACCTCATTACATTTTAAATTTTTCCCTTGGGAGGTTGGAATTACTTCCATTGTCTTAACTATCCATTCAAAAAGATTTTCTTTGAGAATCGGACTATTGTGCCACTCATTTATTGCATACCCTGTATCTTTATAATTTTTTTCGAATTTTAGAGAAAAGATATTTTTCCAAAAATGTCTCGCAAAAATAAAATTAGTTGCTTCTTCTATTAAAGTTGGAATATAAAATTCATAAAGTGCTATTGAATTTTTAAACTTTCCACCTGCAAAAGATACGTAATCCTGTTTGTTGTATTTATTGAAAAACTCAACGAAACGATGATATTTACTGTTAGCTTCCTTGGGAGTAAGCTTAATTTTGTCTATAGTAATTTTTGATTTAATGCCAATTCTCACGAAGAAAGTATTCCATTCACTGATTAAATCATTGTCGCTAAAATACATTTCCGAGACGTAAAAATCATTTTTATACAAAGGTTCTAATTTTAGCTCTGGATTGTAAAAATCCGCAAGATAAGCATCATCTGCTCCAATTAGACTGTTTTCTTTTGTTATTACTTTAATGGTTTTTAAGTCATTATAAAAATTGACAAGCTGTCCTTTTTTATGAGCAGTAAACAAATATTTACCTACATCAATAGCATTATCTTCTGTAATAAAATTACTATTTGCGATAATCGTCTTTTCAATAAATGAGATATCAGAAGGTTCTTCCACACCTAAATAACCCAACCAGTGCTTAATTTGGTGATTAGATTCTATTTCATTAATTGTCTTCGGATGGATTAAACTTATATCCTCTGAAAAGTTATTCTCAAACTCGATAGATGGAAAATAAATCTCTTTTGGACTCTTTAATTTTTTCTTTTCATCAAAGATAAAGGGGGTAGTACTCAATTTATAATTCCAAGATTTTTTTTCATTCCTCTTTGGGTAACGTTCAACTTGTTCATATAAGAAATTAATAAGAGCAAAATTTTCTTTTCTTTTGTGCTTCTTTTTAAAGAGGTTAGAATTGAAAAAACTATCCAGATTGTCTATATCAAATATTTCGACTCCTAAACGATTCAAAGTACTCGTTGGTTTGTATTCAAATATTAGTGAGTTAGACTGGTAATTCCGATTCTTGTTGAAATTAATAAAATCTATTAACAACTCTGAATCAATAAAATCAGTGATATTTGTTTTATCTAAAATTACTTCGGAAGTCCTCAATAGTTCTCCTTGCTTGCTAAGGAGAAAAGCGGTCTTTATTATCGCTTCATCAAATCCATGATTAAATGATTGCTTCAATTCTGAATGACTTACAAATTTTTGAGGAACAAGCCTTAATATTTCATTTTTAAATTTGGTTCGAGATAGTTCAGCTAACCACTCAAAAAGTCTTATGGGAATTTGTTTAAAAAGCCATTTATTCCATTCCCAATCATCGTGTATATGTTGCCTTCCAGCATCCGTCAAAAAACTTGCATTAACTAAGAAAGGGAAATCTAAATTCACCGAAGTTGGTAAATAGGTAAAAATCAAACGGTTTTCTTTATCCGTATTTTTTAGACCACCATTTTCCACCTGAACAGCAAATGAAATTTCTGTTTTGCTTATTTGCCGTAATTTTTTAGGAATACGTACATCATTTGCAATCAGGTTACGTGTAGAACTATCCACATCAAACGTAAATGACTTTAAAAGCCATTCGGATAATACTTTTCCATTTTGTTTAAGTTTTAAAGTTTCTTCTTGTTTGACTTTTTCAATGATAATTGTATCCTTGCCACTAATTGTAATTTTTACATTTTGACTTCTTAGGAAGAGTAGTATTTGAGTATTTAAAAATAATTCAAATAGTTCTTTTTCCAATTTGGAAGTGTCCGCATATCGGATAATAGTAGAAACTTTGAATTTTTCTAAATATGTAAAATGCTGTTCAAGATTTGTCCATATTGGGATAATCTGCCAAGGCATTTTGACACTATCCTCTTTCCCTTTGCATTCTCTTTTAGCCTTCCAACTTTCTTTATTTCCCCAACTATTTCCCCAATATTCTAACCAATGATATTTGTCAAATCGAAAACAATAATTTCCTGAGTTAATTGCCACATAATCAGAATGGGAAAACACTGATTTAAATCCTATACCTTTAAACCCTGTCTTATTTTCATCACCTTGCTTATTCCCATCACCAACACTACAAATGGATTCAACGTCAATATCTGAAAAAACTTCACCTTGGTGGGACACGGTCAAATAATTGCCAACAATTTTAATTAAGACTTCAAGTTTACCCGAATTACTGCTTGCATCATCTGCATTTTGTAAAAGTTCAAAGATAAATCTTTTACTATCTGTATAAATATCCGTAGAAAGCGATTCTAATGAATATGCTTGGTCTTGTGCAGATTCAGGACTTGTATAATTTGATTTTTGTTTTTCTAATTTTTCTATTATTTGCTTTTCAGTCACCATTTATCTCATAATTATTAAATCCAAAAAATTATTATCTCAATACCTCCAATCCAAATGTCTGAAAGGTAACCGATTTAATTCATCTCTGTGGAATCTCCATTTGGGCATGAATTCATCCAGCAACGAAATAAATCGTTCATTATGTTTGCGCTCAATCAGGTGTACTAATTCATGGACGATGATGTACTCAATACATTCTATTGGTTTTTTGGCTAATTCAAGGTTTAACCATATTCTTTTTGCTTCTGTGTTGCACGAACCCCATTTGGTACGCATCTTTTTTATGCCGTGAAAGTTGGATTGCACACCAATTATATCTTCCCATTTTTTAATAATATCTGGAACTATCTTTTTGAGTTCCGCTCGATACCATTCATCAAGGATTTCTTTTCTTTTTTGCAGATTGGAATCTGGACGGATAAACATGGTAATCTCTTTTTTACCAAGTAATATCTTGGGTGTCACGTTTTGTTCATTGATTTTCAACAAATATCGCTTTCCAAAAAAATAATGGCTTTCTCTTGTTAAATATTCCCTTGGTGTTTCTCTCTCTTGGTTTGCAAATACCTTTTGCTTTTTTTTAATCCATTGAAGTTTGGAGATTGCAAACACCCTAATTGTATCTAAATCCATTCTTTCAGGTGCAGATATTCTTACCTTCCCATTTGGTGGATATACACTAAGATGGATGTTTTTAATATCCTTCTGCTCAACATCAATAACAATATTTCCTAAATTAATTTGCGACATTAATATTCTCTCTGTTCCACAATTATTTTGAAAATTCGTTCAACCGTTTTTTCAATGCCATAGCCAGCAGGTGGGTCACCTAACATTATAGAACTTGTATCTTTAGAATATCCAGTGAGTACGTTATATATGGCAAATTTAATTTCTCTCTCTTTGGCAAGGTTACCTCTGAAATCATCCCTTTTCGACATATTAATTGCATTATCAATCAATATTGCCAACTGTTCATCTTCACCTAAATTATTATATAACGCTCGTTGAGCAGGTGTTTTTAATATCTCTGGTGTCTTGTCTGTTTTCCTTCATTTACTTGCTTTGCCAGTTCTGCAATCATCTTTAGGTATTCTTCATAATTAATGGCGTTCTCTTTACGTTCCCTGATTATTGCAGCTAATAGTTTTGACATTTCATCAAAGAATGCAGGGTCAATTAGGTGGTCATTGATAATCTTCTTTCGAACATTATTTTCAATTGTCTCTGCAACTGCCTGGTGATTCTTTTTTATTCCTTTTGGTAATATATCAACCGCATCAGATATACCAGATTTTACAATGATATCAAGCAATGACATATCACCAAATGGGGATATTGTTTTAGGTTCATCGGCTTGGATATATGTATCTATCAAATGCCTCATATCGCCTTCATAGGTTTTTAAATCCAGCGTTTCACCGCTTGCTTTTTTTATTTCTTCCCTAAGTTTTAAATAATGGTTTAATTCCTGCTTAATATTATCTATTTCTTTTTCTGTATAACCAGCTTCATCCATTTCATCAGCAATATTGGCATATCCACGGATTAAGGAAACGGTCTTTTTATACAACGCATTACGTTGGGTTTCTTTGGCTTTGAGTTCATCTGGTATTTCAGGATTTCCACAGAAATAATGGATATGAGCCAAGGTATCTTTGGGTGGTGTTACGGGTTCACATAGCAGTGAAATCTCTTCCAGAGCATTGTCTAAACGTTCCTTGCCTGCTTTTAGTCGGTCTTGCAGTAAGACATCAATATCTTCTGGTTCAAATTCATCATAATCTAAGTCTGATGTATAAACGGCAACAGCATTTTCAACCTTTTTGAACAGGTCTTTATAATCAACAATATACCCAAAAGATTTATCGTCACCATCCAATCGGTTAACCCTGCATATGGCTTGAAATAAGCCGTGGTCTTGCATACTTTTGTCAATGTATAAATATGTACAACTTGGAGCATCAAAACCCGTCAGTAGCTTAGAAACCACTATCAGCAACTTCATATTTGCAGGTTCATCAATGAACTTTAATTTTGCCCAATCTTCGTAACTTTCTGTTTTAGATTTATTGGCTTGGGGTTTTACATCTTTCAGAAGTTCCTGATAAAGATTATACATAAACTCTTTATCTGTCTCTGTATTTGCCCCAGTATCTTCTGTGGTTATGTCTTGGGTTATGGGATTATATGAAGTTACAATCGCACATCTATTGCTTAATTGGGTTTTCTGAAACAGTTCATAGTAGCGACATGCTTCATAGATGGAAGAAGCGACCAAAATGGCATTACCCCGCTCAGAACTTAATCGTGGTTTGGTATTAAAATCAAAAATAATGTCACCCACCACCTTCCCCATTCGGGAACGACTACTTAACACAGATTGCATTGTTCCCCATTTCTTTTTCAATTCTGATTTCTGGAAATCATTTAATCCTCTGGTTTTAGCTTCAAACCATTCATCTATTTTCTTTTGGGATGATAATCTTTGGTCTATATCTCTGGCTTCATAGATTAAATCCAGTATAACCTTATCTTCAACACCTTCATTAAATTTGTAAGTGTGGATATACTTTCCGAATACTTCAAGACTGGTTTGCTTATCTTGTTTAAGTAAAGGAGTTCCAGTAAAACCAATGAATACGGCATTAGGTAGCATCGCTTTCATAGTTCGATGCAATTTACCACTTTGGGTACGGTGAGCTTCATCTACAAAAACGAACAATTCACCAACTGCTTTTGATGACTGGCTTTCAAGTTCTTTAATGAACTGATTAAAATTTTCAACATCTTTTTTACCAAACTTATGAATGAGTGTACACAGTAACCTTGGCTTTGCTTGTGATAATTGATGCATTAAATCCTTACCACTACGTGTTCGGTAAATCTCTTCATCAGCATCTTTGAATACCCCTTCAATTTGCTTATCCAGTTCATCACGGTCAGTAAGGATAGCAACTCTGGCATTTGGATTGTTTTCTAAAATCCATTTAGCTAATAATACCATCACAATACTTTTGCCACTTCCTTGTGTGTGCCAGATGATACCACCTTCGTAACACTGGATGTATCGTTGTGCTTCTTTAATTCCTAAGTATTGATGTACTCTTGGGAGTTTCTTGATACCCGCATCAAACAGCACAAAATCATAAATGATTTCCAAAAACCGTTCTTTTGCACACATCTTCAACAGGTACTTAGTGTCTCTTTTAAATCATGTAACTAAAAGATTATCAATAAATTAAGGTCAATTTTTTATGTGAATCTTTTCGCTATTTATTAGGTTTTTTCAGTTAAAATGCAGATATTCAGGCTATTAACGGTCAGAGATTCGCATA
>JAJRQP010000371.1 GCA_024280195.1 Bacteroidota bacterium
ATACTTTAACTACATCCTTATTAACTTCTTATAATAAAAAACAATGAGTAATATTATTGCAATTGTCGGAAGACCTAATGTTGGTAAATCAACACTTTTTAATCGTTTTACGGAATCAAGAAAAGCGATTGTTAAAGAAATAAGTGGTGTAACTCGTGACAGAATTTATGGTCGTGGAGAATGGAACGGTGTTGATTTTTCTGTGATAGATACAGGAGGTTACATCAAAGGCTCTGATGACATCTTTGAAGGAGAAATCAGAAAGCAAGTTGAAATTGCCATTGACGAAGCATCTGTTATCGTTTTTATGCTAGACGTTACTACTGGAATCGTCGATTTAGATGAAGTGGTTGCAAAAATGCTTCGTAAATCAAGAAAGAAAATATTCATCGTTGGAAACAAGGTTGATAATACGGGGCGTGTTGGACTTTCTGCAGAATTTTGGTCACTTGGTCTAGGAGACGTTTATGATGTTTCTGCAACCAACGGTAGCGGAACAGGAGACTTGCTAGATGACATCGTTAAAGAATTTGATCCGGAAGATGATTCTGTAAATGATGGGCAAGATTTGCCTCATTTTGCCATTGTTGGAAAACCGAATGTTGGGAAATCTTCATTAGTTAACGCATTGACTGGAGAAGAAAGGAATATTGTCACTGACATCTCTGGAACAACAAGAGATGCAATTAACACACGATACAAAGCATTTGGATTCGATTTCATGTTAATTGATACCGCAGGAATTCGTAAAAAAGCAAAAGTTCACGAAGATATTGAATATTACTCTGTTCTTCGAAGCGTAAGAGCCATCGAAAATTCAGACGTTTGCATCTTTATGGTAGACGCACAAGAAGGAATTCAAAAACAAGATTTAAACATCTTCTACATCATTGAGAAAAACTCAAAAGGTGTGGTTGTCTTAGTGAATAAATGGGATTTGATTGAGAAAGATCACAAAACCATGAAAGCATACGAAGAGAATTTATTGAATCAAATCGCACCGTTTAATGATGTGCCCGTAATTTTTACTTCTACCATTAATAAACAAAGAATCCACCAAGCTTTAGAAACAGCGATGGAGGTTTATCAGAATAGAATCAAGAAAATTTCAACGTCTGTTTTAAATGAAGTAATGTTGGAGATTATTGAATCTAATCCACCTCCAGCAAACAAAGGAAAATACATTCGCATTAAGTACGTGCAACAGTTGCCATCTCACGCTCCTGCTTTTGCTTTCTTCTGTAATTTACCTCAATATATTCCAGAAAGTTACAGACGATTCTTAGAGAATAGACTCCGTGATGAATTTGATTTTAAAGGTGTTCCGATTAAAATTTTCTTTAGAAAGAAATAAACTACTTTATTCTAAACTCAAATGGTAAGCTCATGTAAACTGGTAACTTTTCACCAGAATTTTCTCCTGGAATCCATTTTGGCATTAGATTTAATACACGCAAAACCTCTTTATTAAAATTCTTTGCTCCTTCTACCCCTCTTAGAATTTCAAATCTAGATAATGTTCCATCTTTTTCAACCACAAAACGAACGTAAACGTTTCCTTGAATATTAGTTTTCTTTTCGTATTCAGGATAAACTAAATATTCATTAATAAATGTCTGCATAGCCTCAATTCCATCTGGGAATTCTGGCATTTTCTCAGCAAACTGACGGACTTTTAATTCCGGAGAATTCTCCTCTGGGTTTTCATGAATAATACTAATACCTCCAGCGATAGGAATTTCTTCAAAAAAAATATCTCCAAGTATTTCTATCTCTCCCTGTTCAATTGTTTCTGTTCCACAACTTGTTTTTGGTACAATAGTATCAGTTGAACTTGTTTTTAAAGTATCCTCTACAGGAGCAATCATTTTACCCATTGTTATTTCAGTATGATTAACAGCAGGTGGAGTTTTTATATTCCCATCTGGTTGCTCTTGAGCACAAGAAGATAAACTCAAACAAACTAATGCAAGAATTAAAAACGGGTTGCTTGGTCGTTGTATTTTTAACGTTTCTATGAGAATGGGAATATCCTCATGTCGAAAATCAAATTGATCTCTTGTCATTCTTCCGCAAGTAGAATCGTTAGGGTTAGAAAGCAAATAGGTGATGATTTCTGCGCGACTTCTCTGAGTAAAATCTTGAACACTTTTCTCGCAAACATCGCAATGTCGAGAGCGCATCCCTATCTTCATATTGTTCCAATTTTCGTGGCAAGGTTCTTTTATTTCGAGTTTCATCGCTGTTGTTTTTTGTTCTGTACAAACCGAGGAAGGAAAAGTTCAATTTAGGTGAAAAATTGAGAAGTGAAAGATGAGAGTTCTAGAAAAATGCTCGGACTTCCATTCCGCCGGCGTGGATGGTTTTGTTGTTTTCTTTCGTCAAATTATATTAACCTTTCCCCCACAAAAAAAGCATCCTTTACTCATAAAGGATGCTTTTTTTTTCGGATCAAATAACTTTCTTACCTGATAATATTCACGTGACCTGTTTTCATGATTCGTTTATCATTCTTGGTCTGTTTGAAATCA
>JAJRQP010000372.1 GCA_024280195.1 Bacteroidota bacterium
CCAGAAGTTTTTAATGTCAATTTTTCCAATTAATTTTCGTTCCTCAATAAGGAGGTAGGTAATTAAGAAACCACTTAAAACAAAAAAGAAATTTACACCTAAATTTCCATTTCCAAATATATTTCGTTCAATGAAGTTTAGTGTCACATCTCCATCTAAAGATGTATCGTCATGATAAAAGCTATGATAAAAGAAAACGGAAAGAAAACATAAAAAACGCAGCGCATTCAAATTCTCGAAATAGATTTTTTTTTTAATCATAAACTACATTGAATTTATTTTATTAGAGTTCAATAAAGTTTCTTTAATAGAAAGTGCATACCTGTCGGCATGGTAAAAAACACCAATAGATGCCATTTCTAAAAAAAAAAGAAGAATAATCCATGACTTGATAAGTTTAACCGTAAATATACCAATTACTCATGATGATACGGCATTCCTTTCAAAATACTAAACCCGCGATACACCTGTTCCAAGAAAAACAACCTCACCATCTGATGAGAAAAAGTCATCTTAGACAAAGCCATTTTACTATTTGCTTTTGCGTAAACCTCATCAGAAAATCCATACGCACCACCAATCACAAACACAATCGTCTTAGCGCCAGAGTTCATTCTCTTTTGCAAGAATTTTGAAAAACCTACAGAGTTAAATTCAGTTCCATTCTCATCTAAAAGAATTAAATAATCAGATGAAGCAATCTTTTTTAAAATCAATTCCCCTTCTTGTTTTTTTATCTCATTCTCACTCATTTTTTTCGCGTTCTTCAATTCTGGAATCTCTATTTTTTCAACAGAAGTAAAATGCTTCAAACGTTTTAAATATTCGTTTTCACCCTCTAATAAATAAGAAGAGGTCGTTTTGCCAACACAAATAAGCTTAATTTTCATGAGGGCTAATATAGTTAAATAATGTTTCAATGTTCTAATGGTTCAAGGGTGAAATTGATAGAAGTAGTAAGCGATAATCTTTTTTAATTACCCACACCCCACACCCCACACCCCACACTCCACACTCCACACTCCACGCTCCACACTCCGCACTGAGCCTGTCGGAATACAACACTCAACAAGAAACACCTACTTCTAGCGTTTATTAGGTCATTAGAACATTAAAACATTGAATCATTGAAGTTAGGCATTATATTTGTATTTTTATAAAGTGAATTTTTAATCAGAACAATGAACATTTTTTACGTTATAATAACCTCCGTATTTCTCACACTTGCTATGAGTATTCCTTATGATGCTATTGAAAAATCTTTTGAGAAGAATGATGCATCAGCAATTGTTAATTTAGGAGAAGAGAAAATTTTAGTAGATATATTAGGGAAAGAAGGGGTTTACAGTAAGTCTCAAGCAGGATTAGTGCTAAAAGATTTTTTTTCCAGAAAACCAGGCAACTCTTTTGATTTTGTTTTTAAAGGAAAAGAGACAGCTCAAGGTGCTTTTGCAATTGGAAATTATACCAGTCGTAAAGAAAAATTTAGAGTAACAATTCATTTTAAAAAACACAGTGAAAAGTATAAAATTGAATCACTCAGTATTGAGAGCAATTAATTTATTTCTCCTTAACTCCTTAACTCCTTAACTCCTTAACTCCTTAACTCCTTAATAAATGATAAACGAAATTATAAAAAATGCCCTTCAAGAAGACTTAGGAGATGGCGATCACTCTTCACTTTCATGTGTGCCTGAAAACGCAACGGGAATTGCTAAACTTTTAGTTAAAGACGAAGGAATTATTGCGGGTGTAGAATTAGCAGAGAAAATATTTAAAACTTTTGATCCAGGTTTAGAGATTGATGTCTTTATAAAGGATGGAGAGAAAGTGAAATTTGGAGACATTGCTTTTGAAATAAAAGGAAAATCACGTTCTATTTTAAGTACAGAAAGACTAGTTCTCAATTTCATGCAGAGAATGAGTGGAATTGCTACGCAAACAAATAAAATAGTATCTTTAATTGAAGGGACGGATGCAAAGTTGTTAGACACGAGAAAAACAACACCTGGTATTCGGTACATGGAGAAATGGGCAGTGAGAATAGGAGGGGGGCACAATCATCGATTCGCCTTGTACGATATGATTATGTTGAAAGATAACCACGTTGATTATGCAGGTGGAGTCCAGTTGGCGATTCAACGAGCAAACGATTATCTCAAAGAGACAGGTCGAGATTTGAAAATCGAAATTGAAGTTAGAAACGAGCAAGAGCTTCAAGAAGCAATTGAAATTGGGAAGGTAAATAGAATAATGTTAGATAATTTTTCTCCAGAAAGAATAAAAGCAGTAATTGATACGATTCCTGAAGGAATTGAGATCGAAGCATCAGGTGGAATTACGCTAGAAACGATTCGTTCTTATGCAGAAACGGGAGTGGATTTTATTTCTGTCGGAGCATTGACGCATAGCTTTAAGAGCTTGGACATGTCGTTGAAAGCGAAGTATAATTAATTGAAAATTGAAAAATGAGGGGTGAAATTAAAACCCCAAATAGTTCTGTGATAAATAAATTAAGAATTAAGAACTAAAAAAGTGAATTGACAGCCGGGCATGAGGTTTGAGGTTCTCGAAGACCGAAGGTTGAAATTCTCCAGGTTTCTAAAAATCATCTAGTAAATCTTCTGCCTTCTCTTTTTCTCCAGTATTACTTGGTAACACAAACGAAACACCGACAACTATTACCCCTCCAATGATTAAGTAACTAGCAAAGGTCCAATGCATAATCTTAAAGGTGAACCCAATAAATAATAAGATGCTTCCTGTCCAAAAGAAAAAATTGTAAATGACACTAGATTTTCCTGATTGAAAAGACAAGAGATTGAATAACAGGCCTATTGCACCAGATACCAGAAACACCATTTTCGCAGTTGATACGGAGATGTATTGCCAACCAATTCCTCCAAATAAAACAATTGCCATCAGAAAAGCAATGACAAAAGCAACTCCAGATACTTTTTTAAAATTCATACAACAAGATAGGTAAAATATTGCATTTCTTTTAAAACAATTGTATTTTGTGTCATTCAAAACAATTTAAAAACAACTAATTATGAAAAAAGTACTATTTATTTTTGCTTTGACTGCAGCGTCCTTGGTAGGGTGCTCAAGTGAAGCGGAAGAGGTGACGGAATCAGTAAGCACTGAACTTATTGAGGAGTTAACACAAGAAGAAGAAATCAATAATGATGTCCAAGAGCTCAATGATGAGTTGGATGAATTGATGGAAGAGCTTTAAAATTATTTTACAACTAACTAAAAAACAAACAAGATGAAAAAAATAGTAACACTTATAATGATGTTTTTTGCACTCA
>JAJRQP010000373.1 GCA_024280195.1 Bacteroidota bacterium
TATTATAACCGTTCTTCTTAAATGTAGCTCCTTTCGTTCTTATAACATCTATTTTTGGTGCTTTTTCAGCTGAACGACCTGGATCGTTTACAATCACTGGAGGATTCACCAATTCCTTTACTTCTGACATTAGAACAGAACCATCTTCACTGTAAGTGATTCTCTCCTTAACATCTCCGTTTTCGTAATATCTTGTGGCTTTTCCAATGTAAACACCATCTACAGAGCTGTATTCAAATTCTACTTGCCCATTTGGATAAAAGTATTGAACTTTTCCATTCTCTTCTCCTGAATCATTAAACTCTGCTGAATATTCTAAAACTCCATTCTCATAGAATCTTTGTAAGCTATCTTCGTATTTACCTCTACCCCAAGTTCCTTTTTCTTTAATCACTCCATTTGGGTGATACTTAATAAAAGGTCCATTTGGTCTATTGTTCTTATACGTTCCTAAAAGTTTTCGTGTAACTCCATCTCTATGGTACTTAACCCACTCTCCTTCTTTACGGTCATTTTTATAACCGCCTTCCTCAATCTTTCCCTCTTCCGGATAACCTGCAGCAGGGCGATCTTTCCCAAGATAAATCCACATACCTTGTTTACGCCCTTGGTCGTCAACTTTATTCTTATCTCCTCCGCCTTGATCATCAGAAGCAAATGCCAATGAGGTCGCAAAAAATCCGACTACCAATAACAAAATAATTTTTCTTAAAATCATACTTTTTTATAGTTGTTTTACATGGAGAGTGTAACAATTCTTAAACGAAGATACTAAGAGAAGGTTGCCTAACAAAATAAAAAAACACTTTTTCGGCAGATAAAGATTTTTCTTCGACTAAAACTATGCGCGCACAGCTATCATGTAACGAACTAACAATCAACACCATTAATTATTCAATAATCCCGTATTCACATTAGAAAGCATTGTTTTTACAATGTCAGAAGTGCTAAATTTTTCTTTCCATCCCCAATCTTCCCTTGCAGCTGAATCATCAATAGAATTGGGCCAAGTGTCAGCAATTTCTTGTCTAAAGTCTGGTTTGTAATCAATTTCAAATGCAGGTAATTCTTTTAAAATTTCTTCGGTTAACTCCTTGGGAGAAAAACTAGATCCTGCTAAATTGTATGAAGAACGTATTTTTATATTTTTCTCATCTGAACTCATTAATTCTATCGTTGCTCGAATAGCATCCTCCATGTACATCATCGGAAGTTTCGTGTCTTCTTTTAGAAAGCAAGAAAATTTATTGCCTAATTTTGCTTGATAGAAAATATCTACGGCATAATCTGTTGTTCCTCCTCCTGGTAAACTTGTGTATGAAATCAATCCTGGATAACGAATACTTCTCACATCAACATTGTATTGCTTTGCATAATACTCACACCATCTTTCTCCTGCCAGTTTAGAAATTCCATAAACAGTAGAAGGCTCCATAACTGTAACTTGTGGTGTATTATCCGTAGGTGTTGTTGGACCAAAAACGGCAATAGAACTCGGCCAAAATACTTTTTTCAGGTATTTCTCTTTGGCTAAGTCGAGAATTGTAAATAATCCTTCCATGTTTAACCTCCACGCGAAAGCTGGATTTTTTTCTGCAGTTGCACTAAGCAATGCTGCTAATAAATACACTTCTGAAATTTTATTCTCAATAATATACGAACGGACAAAGTCTTTATTTAAAACATCCATTTGAACATACACTCCATCGGATAAAATACCTGGGCATTCTTCCTTAATATCCGCTGCAACAACATTATCAACTCCCTTTTGACTTCTCAAAGCAAGAACTAATTCTGTTCCTATTTGACCGCCTGCACCAATTACGAGTATTTTTTCCATAATTCATTTGTTCTGATACAAAGAGAATGATTATTTGATAGAATTCCAATTTTAGAAAGTAAAAGGTGAGAACTATCATTTTTTTGCTGAAAATCTATTCTTAATATTGTCAGATATTCTATATCTTTACTTTAATTATGTGGACAGGATTAAAAGATTATTTGAATTTCTTGATTAAAAGAAATCCTGAATGATGTTCTTTCAGTAAGAGTTATCATTAAATTTAATCATTAAAAAAAAATAGAATGCCAAGATATCATACACTCGGTAAAATTCCACCGAAAAGACATACAACCTTTAGAAAAGAAGATGGGAGTCTCTACCAAGAAGAATTATTTGGAACTGCTGGCTTTGTAGGAATGTCGTCCTTGATTTACCACCTTCATCCCCCAACTGTTGTTACTGAAATTAAGCAATTAAGAGATATCTCGCCTAAAATTGCCGTTGAAAAAAACATGAAAGCGTTAAGCTTTAAAGGATTCTCTTTACAGCCTGAAGAAGACTATATTGAGAGTCGAAAAGTTCTTTTTGCAAACAGCGACCTACACATTGGACTTGCAGCACCAAAATCATTCTCTAAGGATTATTTCTACAGAAATAGTGATGCAGACGAAATGTTATTCATTCATATTGGATCAGGGAAGCTCAGAACAATGTACGGTAACATTGATTTTAAATATGGAGACTATTTAATTATTCCGAGGGGAACAACCTATCAAATTGATTTTGACACCGAAGAAAACAGAA
The DNA here is from genome assembly GCA_024280195.1 of Bacteroidota bacterium. Lineage (GTDB taxonomy): Bacteria > Bacteroidota > Bacteroidia > Flavobacteriales_D > Crocinitomicaceae > UBA4466. The sequence goes on from JAJRQP010000373.1 coordinate 2,588, forward strand.
TTCTGTTTGTAGAATCATTCAGTCCAATTGTTACACCGAAACGTTATAGAAATAATTTCGGCCAATTATTAGAGCATTCTCCATTTTGCGAAAGAGATTTTAGACTACCAACAGGCTTAAAAGCTATCGATGAGCAAGGAGAATTTAAGATCATCTCTAAAAAACAAGGAATGCTTTGGGAATATACACATGCAAATCATCCTTTTGATGTTGTAGGGTGGGATGGATTTCATTATCCTTACGCTTTCTCCATTCATGATTTTGAACCAATAACAGGTAGAATTCATCAACCACCACCAATTCACCAGACATGGGAAGCGGCAGGATTTGTAGTTTGCTCGTTTGTCCCTAGGTTATACGATTACCATCCAGATGCAATCCCTGCTCCTTATCACCACAGTAATATCGATTCTGAAGAGTTGCTCTATTACGTAGATGGTGATTTTATGAGTAGAAATGACATTGAGAAAGGACAAATAACATTACACCCTGGTGGGATACCTCATGGACCTCATCCTGGAGCGATTGAAAAAAGTATTGGCAAAAAAGAAACAGGAGAATTGGCTGTCATGATTGACCCTTTCAAACCAATGATGATTACAGAAGAGGCGTTAAAGCTTCAAGTGGACGATTATTATAAATCATGGAATCATTAATTTGATTCTATTAAAGATAAGAAAATGAGTAAAAAAGTAGAATCCGTAAATTACGGACTGGAAAAAATATTTGAAGGAGCACAAGATTTCTTACCTCTCCTTGGAACAGATTACGTTGAATTTTATGTAGGAAACGCAAAACAATCGGCGCATTATTATAAAACAGCTTTCGGTTTTCAATCATGTGCATACAAAGGACTAGAAACAGGATCGAAAGACACGGTTAGTTATGTTCTAAAGCAAGACAAAATTAGAATCGTGTTGACTTCTGCATTAAATAGTGAGTCGCCAATTAATAAGCATGTTACAAAACATGGTGACGGTGTTAAAATTGTTGCACTTTGGGTAGATGATGCACGGAAATCTTTTGAAGAAACAACTAAAAGAGGAGCAAAAGTATTTTTAAAACCAACGGTTGAGAAAGACGAACATGGAGAGATAGTCAAGGCTGGTATTTATACTTACGGTGAAACGGTACACATGTTCATTGAACGTAAAAACTACAATGGCTCTTTCTTACCCGGTTTTCAAGAATGGAAATCAGATTACAACCCAAAGCCTTCTGGGTTAAAATACATTGACCACATGGTTGGAAATGTAGATTGGGGAAGAATGGATGTAATGGTTAAATGGTACGAAGAAGTAATGGGATTTGTAAACTTTCTTTCTTTCGATGACAAGCAAATTCACACAGAATACTCAGCATTGATGAGTAAAGTGATGAGTAATGGAAACGGAAGAATTAAATTCCCAATCAACGAACCAGCGAAAGCAGCAAAGAAATCTCAAATTGAAGAATATCTTGACTTCTATGAAGGTGAAGGTGTTCAACATATTGCTATGGCAACAGATGATATTATTTCAACAATAAGTTATTTGAGAGAGAAAGGAGTTGAATTCTTACCACCACCACCACAAGCGTATTACGATGAAATCCCTGCAAGATTAGGATCTCACATGGAAATGATGAGTGAAGACATCAAAGAATTGCAAAAACTATCGATTCTTGTTGATGCCGATGAAGAAGGATATTTGTTGCAAATATTCACCAAACCAATTCAAGACAGACCAACTTTCTTCTTTGAAATCATTCAGAGAATGGGAGCGAAAGGTTTTGGCGCAGGTAACTTTAAAGCATTGTTCGAGTCAATAGAAAGAGAGCAAGCAAAACGAGGAACACTTTAAATAAAAGAGTTTGTAGAGAAAAGGTCGTTCAAGTTGAGCGACCTTTTTCTATTAATCTACCATTCACCGAAAAATAGCCACAACTCACCTATTTGTTCTTTCAGGATTGAAATTGACTACCTACATTTGAAGAAACAAAACACAAATATCATGGAAGAGCAACACAAAAGAGAGACGAGAAAAGATAGAATGGCTCGACATCAGAAGTCGAAATTATTTGCAGGAATAGTAATCATCGCATTCGGTACGTTATTTTTAATGGATCGATTAGGAGCAAATGTTCCTAACTGGATTTATTCTTGGAAAATGATTCTAATAGCAATTGGTGCAGTAACTCTTTACAAACATAAATTCCAAAACTTTGGAGGCTGGGTTTTAATAACCATTGGAACTGTCTTTATTATCAATGAGCATTACAGAGATTTCATTGATGCTAGTTTATTGCTGCCTGCATTTGTCATTCTCTTTGGAGTTCTGATGGTCGGAAAATCAATGAATGTTTTTGGAAAAAAAAAGCCCAAACGATTCCCTTTTGATGACGGATCTGTAGTTGAAGATGGTGAATTCATGGAAACTACTGCACTCTTTGCAAATATCAAAAAAAATATTGTGAGCAAAGATTTTAAAGGTGGCGATTTTTCAAGTGTTTTTGGAGGCATCCAGCTCAACCTTATCAAAGCAGACATAAAAGGGCCTGTTACAATCAATGCTGATGTTGTCTTTGGAGGAATGAAATTATACATTCCACCAACTTGGGATGTAATTGTCGAAACAACTGCAATATTTGGAGGCGTAGAAGACAAACGACCAATGCTTAATGATGAGAACATCGATCCAACGAAAACAATTACACTTACAGGTAACTGCATTTTTGGAGGAATAGAAATTGTCAATTATTTTTAATGAAAGATCAAATTCAAACAACTAACATTTCGGTAATGAGAATGGTTCAAGCAATCATTCTCATTGCTTGTTTTGCTATTATTAACTACCTAGTTCTCTCTAGTTTCTCTTTCTCTACCAATTTTAGTTTAGCTGATGCTCTTTCATTTTTCGGTTTTACGAGTTTGTTTACTGTGTTAATTTTCACCATTCAAAGGAATCATCATTCAAAATTAGTGCTCAACTCTCAGAACATTGGGACGGTACTCTTTTTTGTTCTACTTGGATCTTATTTCAACTATCTAGTTGCAAGTAATTTTCTTGAGTCTAAAGATTCATACGTAGGATATTTTTGGACGTTTACATTGATGAAATCATTATTTATTCTCCTTATATTATTTATTTCTCTATTTATATTCTGGATAGATCAGCAGAAAATACAGGAGGTTCAATTTCAAAATTTTGTCATTGAGAAAGAACGAGAAGCATCCAAAATTCAATTGAATAGTTTGCAACAACAGTTTAAACCTCATTTTTTATTCAATAGTTTAAATTCTATTAATGCTTTGACCATTCAAAATCCAGAAGAAGCGCGAAGAATGATTCACTTGCTCTCAGAATTTATGCGTGGAGCAGTAAAGGAAGACCAATCTGCACTTGTACCTCTAGAGCAAGAAATTAATCACATTCAATTATATACCAACATTGAAAAAGTGCGATTTGGAGAACGTTTAACGGTTAATTATTCTATTCCTGAAGAATGCAAAGAGTTACTCATTCCGTCTCTCATTCTCCAACCTATTATAGAAAACGCAATCAAATATGGCTTGTACGGTCATACAGAAAATGTCACAATTGACATAAAAGTACACTCCAAAGAAAATTATTTAATCGTTGAAATTGCAAATCCTCACGATTCAAACACACAACTTTCTAGCAAAGGAACAGGTTATGGATTGAGTTCTATCAGAAAGAAAATGCTCATCCTTTTTAATCAATACAACCTGTTGCTTACCAACGAGAAAAACGGTATTTTCACAACTACGCTTAAAATCCCTCAAAATGAAATCTAAAATCATCATCATAGACGACGAACCTTTGGCAAGATCAATTGTTAAGGCTTTTCTTTCAAAAATAGAGAACATCGAAATCGTTGCAGAATGTAATAACGGTTTTGAAGGAGTAAAAGCAATAGAGGAACACCAACCAGATTTAATTTTCTTGGATATTCAAATGCCAAAAATCAATGGTTTTGAAATGTTAGAACTTATTGATGAAAATCCGTCTGTAATTTTCACGACTGCCTTCGATGAGTACGCCATTAAAGCATTTGATAATTCTGCCATTGATTATTTATTAAAGCCATTTACTGAAGAACGTTTTGAGAAAGCAATCGAAAAATGGGAAAAATCCACTTCTTCAGAAAGTAAAAAGGAAGCAATTGAAAACGTGACAAGCAAGCAACCGGATGAACATCTTCGAATTGTTGTCAAAGAGAAAGGAGCCATCAAAATCATTCCAACAAGTGAAGTTTACTATTTGGAAGCATACGATGATTATGTGAAGGTCCACACCAAAGAGAAGTACCATTTGAAGAAAAAAACAATGTCCTACTATGAAAAATCATTGGATTCAAAAGATTTCATTCGCATTCATCGTTCTTATATCATAAACATCAATCAACTGACAAGAATAGAATCATTTGAGAAGAATTCTTACCGAGCAACACTTACAAATGGAGCAAGCATCCCGATTAGCAGAAGTTCATACGGAGAACTGAAGAAGGTATTGGGGCTGTAAGTCGGAGCATCAGAGCGCAAGAACATTGGAGCCTTCGAAAAACTCCAACACGCTAAAGCTCTAACAATCTAATACTGACATTTATCATATTCTTCTAATAAGAAATACTTATCTTTGAGATTCAAATTATTTTACGATGACAAGAGAAGAACTTTTAGACGCAATTGACAAGAAATATGAAGCGATGGGGCAAGACCCTAACGTGCA
>JAJRQP010000374.1 GCA_024280195.1 Bacteroidota bacterium
ACCAATTTGATATGTCCCATTCTTTCCCGACGAACTTTTTTCTCGGTTACCTCTACTCCACATCTATCACAGACGATGCCTCTATATCTTACTCTTTTGTATTTCCCACAGTGACATTCGTAGTCTTTTACAGGCCCAAATATTCTTTCACAAAAAAGACCATCTCTTTCTGGTTTGTATGTACGATAGTTTATCGTTTCAGGTTTTAATACCTCTCCATTAGACTTCTCAAGTATCATCTCTGGAGATGCTAGTCGAATGGTTATTGAAGTAAAATCCTTTTGTTTTTTTTGATTTTTGTTGTATGCCATAATAATGCTCTTTCTGTTTATTAAAAAAAAACTAATCCAAAGTGATGTTTAGTCCAAGTCCTGCTAGTTCATTAAGCAGTACGTTGAAAGACTCAGGAATACCAGGTTCTGGCATTGGTTCACCTTTAACGATTGCTTCATATGTTTTAGCACGACCGATAACATCATCGGATTTTACTGTCAAAATTTCTTGTAGAATATTGGATGCACCATAGGCTTCAAGAGCCCATACCTCCATCTCTCCAAATCTTTGACCACCAAACTGCGCTTTACCACCAAGTGGTTGCTGAGTAATCAACGAATAAGGTCCAATGGATCTGGCATGCATTTTATCATCAACCATGTGAGATAACTTAATCATATAGATAATTCCAACAGTTGCTCTTTGATCGAATCTCTCTCCTGTTTCCCCGTTGTACAAATATGTTGCACCGTTTCTAGGAATACCAGCTTTATCGGTATATTCATCAATCTCTGAAAGCTTAGCACCATCAAATATAGGTGAAGCGAACTTTAATCCAAGTTCATCACCTACCCATCCAAGTACGGTCTCATATACCTGTCCGATATTCATCCTCGAAGGTACCCCTAGTGGGTTAAGCACTATATCTACAGGTGTACCGTCCTCAAGGTAAGGCATGTCTTCATCTTTTACGATTCTAGCTACAATCCCTTTGTTACCATGACGACCCGCCATTTTATCACCTACTTTTAATTTCCGTTTTTTAGCAACATAAACCTTTGCAAGCTTTATAATACCGTTTGGTAGTTCGTCACCTACTGTTACTTGGAATTTCTTTCTCTTGTATTTCCCGAAAATTTCATTGTACTTAAGAGAGTAATTGAAAATAAGTTTTTCAATCTTATCATTCATTTTCTTTTGGGTAGTCCATCCTTTTGGATTCACTTCCAATAGATTAATTTCTCCTAATTTCTTAAGTGTGAATTTAACTCCTTTCTTAATGTACTCTTCTTTGTAAAGGTTTTTGACACCTTGGGAAGTTTTTCCATTAACGAGTTTGAATAATTTTTCACTTACTATATTATTAAGCCCTGCAATTTCTTTGTTAAAATCATTTTCTAATTTTTCAAGAATTGGTTTATCTTGAGCTTTAGCTTTTCTATCTTTTACTGCTCTTGCAAATAATTTTTTATCCACTACAACACCTTTTACTGAAGGTGGAGTTTTAAGTGAGGCATCTTTTACATCACCGGCTTTATCTCCAAAGATTGCTCTAAGAAGTTTTTCCTCAGGTGAAGGATCTGACTCTCCCTTCGGAGTGATTTTACCTATTAAGATATTACCGCCTGATATTTCAGATCCAATACGAATAATTCCATTTTCATCAAGGTCCTTTGTTGCTTCTTCACTTACATTTGGAATGTCAGCAGTAAGCTCTTCCATACCTCTTTTTGTATCTCTTACTTCCAAGGTGTACTCATCAAGGTGGATAGAGGTGAATACATCTTCTCTCACTACTCTTTCCGAAATCACGATTGCATCTTCAAAATTATAACCTTTCCAAGGCATGAAGGCTACTTTTAGGTTAACACCAATGGCAAGTTCACCATCTTTTGTAGAATATCCATCACATAATATTTGACCTTCTTCGACTTTATCTCCTACTCTAACCATAGGTTTGAGGTTGATTACTGTCCCTTGATTGGTTCGTTGAAATTTGATTAATGGGTAAGTTTTAATTTCAGAATCAAAGCTTAATAACTCCTCTTCTTCGGTTCTAGAATACTTGATAGTAATATGTTGTGAATCAACAGATATTACTTTTCCCTTTCCTTCAGCCTTAACTAAAACACCTGAATCTTGAGCTACTCTTTCTTCAAGTCCGGTACCAACTATTGGTGCCTGCGGTATCATTAATGGTACTGCTTGACGCATCATGTTAGATCCCATCAGGGCTCTATTCGCATCATCATGTTCTAGGAATGGAATTAGCGATGCTGCAACAGATGCAATTTGATTTGGAGCCACATCGATAAAGTCAACTTCTTTTGGACTTACTACTGGAAAGTCACCTCTATTTCTAGAGTTCACGACATCTTCTGCAAAAATTCCTTTCTCATTAACTTGTGAATTTGCTTGAGCAATTAGTCTTTCGTCCTCTTCTTCAGCACTTAAATAAACGTTTGATTCAATATCTACGACACCATCAATAACTTTTTTGTACGGCGTCTCAATAAAACCAAGTTTATTCACTTTCGCAAATACGCAAAGTGATGATATAAGTCCAATGTTCGGTCCCTCAGGAGTTTCTATTGTACAAAGTCGTCCGTAGTGAGTATAATGAACATCCCTTACTTCAAAACCGGCTCGCTCTCTTGTCAATCCACCAGGCCCTAAGGCTGACATTCTTCTTTTATGAGTAACTTCAGCAAGAGGGTTGGTTTGATCCATAAATTGGGACAATTGATTTGTTCCAAAAAAGGAGTTAACGACAGCAGACAATGTTTTGGCATTGATCAAATCCGTAGGTGTAAACACCTCATTATCTCTCACGTTCATTCTTTCACGAATGGTACGTGCCATACGAGCTAGTCCCACACCGAATTGGTTGTACAATTGTTCTCCAACTGTTCTTACTCTTCTATTACTTAAGTGATCAATATCATCTACATCTTCATTAGAATTCACTAATTCGATAAGATACTTAATGATCAAGATTATATCTTCTCTCGTAAGAGTTCTTTCATCATAAGATGTTTCGAGCCCTAATTTCTTGTTTATTCTATATCGTCCTACTTCACCAAGATCATAACGTTGTTCTGAGAAGAATAATTTATCGATTACTCCACGAGCTGTTTCAATATCTGGCGGCTCAGCATTTCTAAGTTGACGGTATATATACTCTACTGCTTCTTTTTCAGAGTTAGAAGTGTCTTTCTGCAGCGTGTTATAGATGATTGTAAAATCTGCAGTATTTACGTCTTCTTTATGCAGAATAACTGTTGCTACATCGGCATCGATAATTTGTTGGATATGCTCTTTTTCAAGCACAACTTCTCTGTCTATAACAACTTCTGTTCTTTCGATAGATACAACTTCTGCTGTATCTTCATCTACGAAGTCTTCAATCCAAGTTTTCAGAACCCTTGCAGCAAGTTTTCTTCCTAGTACTCTTTTGAGTCCGGCTTTAGAGACTTTTACTTCATCCGCCAAGTCAAATATGGACAAAATATCTTTGTCTGTTTCATATCCTATAGCACGAAGCAATGTAGTTACTGGTAATTTCTTTCTTCTGTCGATGTATGCATACATCACAGAGTTAATATCTGTTGCAAATTCTATCCAAGAACCTTTGAAAGGGATTACTCTTGCAGAATACAATTTAGTACCATTGGCATGTCTACTTTGGCTAAAGAAAACACCTGGCGAACGATGTAATTGAGATACAACTACTCTTTCAGCACCATTGATAATAAATGAGCCTTGCGGTGTCATATAAGGGATGGTACCTAGATATACATCTTGGATGATTGTCTCAAAATCCTCATGTTCAGGATCGGTACAATACAGTTTTAGTTTGGCTTTTAATGGCACTGCATAAGTCACACCACGATCAACACATTCCTGCATATCATAACGAGGTGGATCTATATAGTAGTCCAAGAATTCTAATACAAACTGATTTCTTGTATCAGAAATCGGAAAATTATCATTGAATACTTTGAAGAGTCCCTCTTTTCTTCTATCGTCAGGGTTTGTTTCAAGTTGAAAAAATTCTTGAAAAGATTTCAACTGGATGTCCAACAAATCAGGATATTCTATACTTAATTGCATAGAAGAGAAACTGATTCTTTTTTCTTTTGTAATTAGTTCTGCCAATTTAATGAGTTTAATAAGTGGTGGTTAAAATAAAAAGAATCTTGTCATGGTTAGAAACAAGAAATGGTTTAGACGGATTTACAGTGTAAATCCGTCTAAACCTAAGGGTTTTTGTGGGAGAAATAGAATTTTACTTCAATTCTACCTCAGCTCCAGCTTCTTCAAGTTGTTTCTTAAGACTTTCTGCTTCGTCTTTTGGAACACCTTCTTTAATTGCTTTAGGAGCTGAATCAACTATTCCTTTTGCTTCTTTAAGTCCAAGACCAGTTAATTCTTTAACTAGTTTTACGACTGCTAGTTTAGATCCACCTGGAGCAACTAGAACTACATCGAATTCTGTTTTCTCTTCAGCGGCATCACCACCACCGGCACCACCTGCTGCTACTGCTACTGCTGCTGCTGCTGGTTCAATACCATAATCATCTTTAAGGATATTAGCCAATTCGCTTACATCTTTGACTGTTAAGTTAACTAACTCTTCAGCCATTGCTTTTAAATCTGCCATTTTATTTATTTTTGTAAAATTATTATTCTATTATTTTTAACTTGCTCTTTCTTCGAGCGTTTTAAGTAAACCTGATATTGTTTGACCACCTGATTGAAGGGATCCAATAACATTTTTGATAGGAGATTGCAACAATCCGATAATTTCGCCAATCATTTCTTCTCTTGACTTAATTTCAGATAGAGCTATCAAATTCTCTTCTCCAATATATACTGCATCCTCGATGATCGCACCTTTTAATAGAGGTTTGTCATGAGATTTTCTGAATTCTCGAATCAACTTAGCTGGTGCGTTAGCCACATCAGCGAACATCAATGAAGTTGTTCCTTTAAGTGTTTCATATAATTCAGAATAGTCAGACCCGTCGTCTTTATCCATAGCTCTCTTCAATAGTGTATTTTTCACCACTTGAAGTTTGATGCCTTTGGAGTGACATGATCTTCTCAACTTACTTGTATCGACAGCGTTAAGCGCTGATGTATCCGCAAGGTATACAATCGGACTTTCTCCTAAAGTGGAGGCAAGCTGATCGACGAATTGATTTTTTTCTTCTCTAGTCATTCTTTCAGTTATCCGATTATTAAATTGATTTTGCGTCTACACGTATACTGGGTCCCATTGAGCTAGATATGAAAATTGATTTCACATATTCGCCTTTTTGAGCTACAGGTTTAAGTTTAAAAATAGTTTTTATTAATTCTGCTGCGTTATCGGTAAGTTGTTCTTTCGAGAAAGATGATTTACCTACAATAGTGTGAATAATACCTGTTTTGTCAACCTTAAAATCTATTTTACCAGCTTTTACGTCTTTAACTGCTTTTGCTACATCCATAGTAACTGTTCCGGTTTTTGGGTTTGGCATAAGACCTCTAGGGCCTAATACTCTACCCAAAGCTCCGACTTTGCCCATCACGTTTGGTGTACAGATAATCACATCGATATCTGTCCATCCGCCTTTGATTTTCTGAACGTATTCGTCCAATCCTACATAGTCAGCTCCGGCTTCAGTAGCTTCACTTTCTTTGTCAGGGTTGCATAGTACGAGCACCTTTGCGTCTTTTCCAGTTCCGTGAGGAAGTGAAACAGACCCTCTTACCATTTGATTAGCTTTTCTAGGATCGACACCAAGTCGAACAACTAGATCAACAGTCTCGTCAAATTTGGCTTTCGCCATTTGCTTAACTAATGATGTTGCTTCATCAAGTTTGAAGGTTAAAGTTGCGTCATACTTCTCCAACGCTGATTTTCTTTTTTTCGAAATTTTCGCCATTGTTCTGAAGTTTTGTTAAAATGGGTTAGCGCCTTTTACTTTGATACCCATACTGCGTGCAGTACCGGCTACCATTTTCATTGCTGACTCTATGGTGAAGCAGTTCAAATCCGACATCTTGTCTTCTGCTATTGCTTTTACTTGATCCCAAGATACAGTTCCTACTTTCACCTTGTGAGGTTCAGCAGATCCGGACTTCAATTTTGAAGCTTCTAGTAATTGTACAGCAGCTGGTGGTGTTTTAATGATAAAATCAAATGATTTATCCGTATACACTGTTATAACTACTGGCAATACCTTTCCGGCCTTATCTTGAGTTCTTGCGTTAAACTGTTTGCAGAACTCCATGATGTTCACCCCTTTAGCACCTAATGCAGGTCCAACTGGGGGAGATGGATTTGCAGCTCCTCCACGAACTTGCAATTTAATTAGTCCACCTACTTCTTTTGCCATTTTAATTTATATTTAGTTGTTGACTTTCACAATGGGAAGCATTGTAAATCGATGATTCGGTCAACGGTATTAATTATTATTACTCTTTTGCAACTTGCATATAGCCAAGTTCCAATGGTGTTTTTCTTCCAAAAATTTTCACCATTACTTTTAATTTTTTCTTTTCTTCGTTTACTTCTTCTACGACACCGCTAAAGTTATTAAATGGTCCATCCATAACTTTTACTGCTTCTCCAATATGAAATTGGACAGTTACTTCAGCGTCACTTTCAGAGAGTTCGTCTACTTTACCTAATATTCTATTTACTTCACTTTTTCTAAGTGGCATTGGGTCTCCCCCTTTTTTGCCAGAAAGAAAACCCATTACATTATTAATTCCTTTAATAATATGTGGCACTTCTCCAACCAATGCAGCCTCTATGAGGACATATCCTGGTAGGTAGTTCCTTTCTTTGAGTACTTTTTTACCATTACGTACTTGAAATACTTTTTCAGTTGGAATAAGAATTTGATTAACAAATGCTTTGAGATTATTTCTTTTAATCTCAAGTTCTATTGCTTCTTTAACTTTATTCTCTTTACCTCCTACTGATCGTACAACGTACCATTTTAGTTCTTCGTTAGCCATTGTGGTTAGTTTCCAATTAATTTATAAAACCATCCTAACACTCCTCTCCACACGCTATCATCACCATTCACTCCAAACAGATAGTCCATCACAAATACGATAAGTGCAATAATAATTGATGCTATCAATACAACAATAGCACTTGACTGAAGGTCTTTCCACTCTGGCCAGGTCACCTTTTGAGTTAGTTCTCTGTATGATTCGTTGACGTATGATCTTAATGACATATTCTTCTTGTATTTTTTATGGACAAAACAGTCTAATGTTTTATTCCATTTTCAATTGAACTAATATTCTTATTTCAATTACTTAATATTTTTTCTCTCCAACTCCTATTCTCTCTTTCTTAGCACGGGCGGAGAGACTCGAACTCCCGACACCTGGTGTTGGAGACCAGTGCTCTACCAACTGAGCTACGCCCGTAATTTTATCATTCACTGCGAATGACAAAAGGCATTCAATTTAATACAGGTAAAGGTGAGCCGTTAAAAACAGCTCACCTTCCTATATCAAATAGTTATTTATTATTCTATTATCTCAGTAACTTGGCCTGCACCTACTGTTCTACCACCCTCACGGATTGCAAAACGAAGTCCTTTGTCCATTGCTACTGGCATAATAAGATGCACTGTGATTGTTACGTTATCACCTGGCATCACCATTTCTCTACCATCTCCTAGTATAATTTCTCCTGTTACATCAAGAGTTCTAAGATAAAATTGAGGTCTGTATTTGTTATGGAATGGTGTGTGACGTCCACCTTCTTCTTTTTTCAAGATATAAACCTCAGCTTTGAATTTTTTGTGTGGCTTAATTGAACCTGGCTTAGCGATAACCATACCTCTTTTGATCGCTGATTTCTCAACCCCTCTAAGAAGTAATCCTACATTATCACCTGCTTCACCTCTATCAAGAATCTTACGGAACATTTCAACACCTGTACATACAGATTTCAAATTCTCTTCTTGAAGACCAATGATATCAACTTCATCTCCAGTGTTTACAACACCTTGTTCGATTCTACCTGTAGCAACTGTCCCTCTACCTGTAATAGAGAATACATCTTCAATAGACATCAAAAATGGCTTATCTACCTCTCTTGGTGGTATTTCAATCCATGTATCAACAGCTTCCATCAATTCAGTAACTGTAGCTACCCATTTGTCTTCACCATTAAGAGCTCCCAATGCAGACCCTTGTACTACTGGTGTATTATCACCATCATAGTCATAGAAAGAAAGAAGTTCTCTGATTTCCATTTCTACTAATTCTAGTAGTTCTTCATCATCCACCATATCCACTTTATTCATGAATACAACGATTCTAGGAACACCTACTTGTCTTCCTAGAAGGATATGCTCTCTTGTTTGAGGCATAGGTCCATCAGTAGAAGCCACAACTAAGATAGCACCATCCATTTGTGCAGCACCTGTAACCATGTTTTTCACATAATCGGCGTGACCTGGACAATCTACGTGAGCGTAGTGTCTGGTTGCAGTAGCATATTCAACGTGTGAAGAGTTAATTGTAATCCCTCTTTCTTTTTCTTCTGGTGCATTATCAATTGAACCAAAATCCTGTGCTTCACAGAATCCTGCTTTAGACAGTACAGAAGTAATTGCTGCAGTTAATGTAGTTTTTCCGTGGTCAACGTGACCAATTGTGCCGATGTTGACATGCGGCTTTGAACGATCATAGGTTTCTTTAGCCATAGCTTCGAATTTTTATTATTTGTTATTATTAATTTTACTTGTTTTATCTTTCTTCTCTTTCATCTAAAATAATGGAGCCAATGATGGGAATTGAACCCATGACCTCTTCCTTACCAAGGAAACGCTCTACCCCTGAGCTACATCGGCCACTTACAAATCACACTTAGAGCATGATTTGCAACTTGGTAGTACTCAGCGAACTGAATACTTTTGAGCGGGAGACGAGACTCGAACCCGCGACCCTCAGCTTGGAAGGCTGATGCTCTACCAACTGAGCTACTCCCGCTTAATATACTCCTTTACTTCAAATAACTTTCTGTGGGGAGAGAAGGATTCGAACCTTCGAAGGAATAATCCAACAGAGTTACAGTCTGTCCTCGTTGACCGCTTGAGTATCTCCCCAATTTCACAATTTGTCATTTCCGAATCACCTTCTTCAATAAAAAAAATATCAAATGCATGAACTTTTTCATTTCATCTGACCTTTACAAATCATAAACTTATGAGCCGATGGAGGGACTCGAACCCCCGACCTGCTGATTACAAATCAGCTGCTCTAGCCAGCTGAGCTACATCGGCTTTTTTAATGTCTACAAAAAAATGCAGACCCCTCTTTCAAAAGGTCTGCAAATGTATGAAAGATTTTCTTAGTTGCAAACATAAAATGCAAACTTTTTTTAACGCCCGATTTATTTGAATTTTTCTTTGCGTTTTAATATTTGTCGTCTCAATGCATCTATCGCCTCATCCGTTGCTTCTTCAAAGCTTTTGCACTGTTTTTTTGAGAACAAATCATTGCCAGGAATGTTAAGTTTAATTTCAACAATTTTGTTTATTAAACTGCTTTCATTCTCTAACTTTAGAAAAACTTCAGAGTTAGTGATGTTTTTATGGTATTTTTTTAGCTTCTCTAGTTTAATTGTGATGAATTCCTTGAGCTTAATATCGGCATCAAAATGCACTGAATGAATGTCTATTTGCATAATTGTCTGTTTTTATAATTATTATAATAATCTCAACCTCTTGGATGAGCTTGCTCATGTGATTTTTTTAGTTTCTCTATGGTGTTATGAGTGTATATTTGTGTGGCGGCCAAACTTGAATGCCCCAACAATTCTTTGATTGCATAGATGTCAGCGCCATGATTAAGCATGTGCGTTGCGAATGTATGTCTTAATACATGGGGGCTCTTTTTGGATTTGGTTGTCACAGCACTAAGGTACTTATTTACTTTGCGATAAACAAATTTTTCATATAGCTTATTTCCATTGTCTATTACTAACAGGTTTGCATGGTCTATAGAAAAAGACTGATAATTCTTAATGCTATTATACTCCTTGATTATGTGCATGATATTGTTTTGTAACGGAATGATACGTTCTTTATTTCTTTTTCCAAGCACCTTAATTGTTCCTAGCGACAAGTCACAGTCGTTTTCTTTTAGGTTGATCAATTCTGACAAACGGATTCCACAAGCATATATAAGAGCTATAATTAATCGATCTCTCTTACCGATAAAATCTTCAGCGAAAATTAAATCATTGAGAAACAACTCCTTCATGTTGCCTTCCTCTATATACTCGGGTAATCTTTGTTTTATTTTCGGAGCTCTCACCTTATCCACAGGGTTATCCACTCTATAGGATACCTTGTTGAGATACTTGTAGAAGCTATTGATGCTTGACCTTTTGCGATGGATGCTTTTTGCGGAAAGTGATTGGTCGATCATAGATACGATCCATCCTCGTATCATGATTGAAGAGACGTCAACGATTGCTTCCATCTCGTATGACACTTTTACATATTCACTAAATTGTTTGAGATCGGTTGAATAGGATATGATTGTATGTTTGGAATAGCGTTTTTCTTTAGCTAGGTATGTAAGAAAGTCATCTGTCATAATAGTGTATTGAAAAACAAAAAGGGCGAAAGAATTATCTTTCGCCCCGCAATATAAATATTTTTTGCTTTAGCTGTCTGGAGAATTATATTTTTTCTGAATATAAGTAGCTTTTTTTAACTGCTCTCTATTCAACACAGACGGTTTTGTGAATTGTTGTCTTGCACGCAATTCTCTAACCACTTTTGTTTTGTTATATTTCTTCTTATAACGTTTAAGTGCTCTTTCGATGTTTTCTCCTTCTTTTACTGGTATGATTAGCATTCTTTATCTTCTTTATTTAAGGGTTGCAAATATATGCGTATTTTTTGTTCTGTCAAAAATTATTTCACGTTTATTTCAATTAACTCAAAATAGATCTGTTTTTGGCTCTATTCTTTAAGTATCAACCTAGATATCACCACCTTTTGAATCTCTGAAGTACCTTCACCGATTGTACATAACTTAGAGTCACGGTAGAATTTCTCTACTGGATAGTCTTTTGTATAGCCATAACCACCAAAAATCTGCACTGCATCATTGGAAATTTTAACAGCAATCTCTGAGCTATAGTATTTAGCCATTGCTCCTTCTTTGGTCATTTTTTGCTTTTTCTCTTTCAGGTCAGCAGCTTTGTATAGCATTAATTCAGCGGCTTCTATTTGCATTGCCATATCTGCCAGTTTGAATGCAATAGCCTGAAATTCGCTGATTGGCTTACCAAATTGCTCTCTTTCTTTGGAGTATTTCAATGCTGCTTCATATGCTCCCCGAGCTATTCCGAGCCCTAAAGCTCCAATAGATATTCGACCACCATCAAGTATTTTCAACGCTTGTATGAATCCATCACCTTCTATTCCTATTAGGTTTTCTTTTGGAACTCGGCAGTTATCGAAAAATAATCCTGCGGTCTCAGAAGCTCTCATCCCAAGCTTATTCTCTTTTTTCCCACTTGTAAAGCCGGGTGTTCCTTTCTCTATTATCAATGCTGACATGCCATGAGAATCATTTTTCTCTCCGGTTCGCACCATCACTACTGCTACATCTCCTGAAATGGCATGGGTAATAAAATTCTTAGCGCCATTAACGACATAAAAGTCTCCATCCAATACAGCGGTTGTATTCATCCCCCCTGCGTCAGAGCCGGTACCTGTTTCTGTAAGTCCCCACGCTCCTATCCATTCGGCAGCAGCGAGCTTGGGTAGGTATTTCTTTTTTTGCGCATCATTGCCAAATTGTAGAATATGACCTGTACACAAAGAATTATGTGCTGCTACTGACAATCCGATAGAGCCACATACTTTTGATATTTCATCAATCACAGTAATATATTCATAGTAAGTCATGCCAGAACCACCGTACTCTTCTGGCACTAATACCCCCATCAATCCAAGAGCACCAAGCTTTTTGAATACCTCAACAGGAAATTCTTGACTTTCATCCCATTCCATGAATTTTGGTCTTATTTCTTTTTCGGCAAAGTCACGAATCATTTGCGCAATCATTTTTTGATTTTCGGATTTCTCAAAATTCATTTTCGTTTCTATTAATAGGTTATTAAATTTGATATCTTATTGGCGTACGGCTTTAGTTTTTCAGCACCGTCAAGAAAGGCAAGCTCAACAAGGAATGAGAATCCTGCTATGGAAGCACCTTCCATTTTGATTAGTTCTGCGGTTGCTGCAGCCGTTCCACCAGTTGCTAGCAAGTCATCGTGTATTAATACATTCCATTCTTTTTTTATAGAATCCTGATGCACCTCTATTTCTGCACTCCCGTACTCTAAGTCGTATTTATAGGATACGGTTTTGTAAGGCAATTTCCCTTTTTTACGAATTGTAATAAAAGGTACTCCTAAAGCAATGGCTAGTGGCATTCCGAATAGAAAACCTCTGCTTTCTACTCCAGCGACAGCATCCACCTGCGTGTTTTTATATTGGTTTACAAATTCCTCTACAATATCCTTGCACAAGATGGCATCTTCTAACACTGGAGTGATGTCTTTGAACATGATTCCGGGCTTTGGAAAGTCAGGTACATCTCTGATGGCATCTGCTATTCTTTCTTTAATTGTCATGGAGCTTTAAATAAGGTGCAATTTTACTGTATAATTCGTCGGTTACCAAATCGCATTTTGTTATTTCTTCTATTGTTTGAAATTTGCCGTGCATTTTTCTATATCTCACCAAAGCATTGGCAATAGACCACTTGATATAATGGTGTTTGGCAAGTTGTTTTGAATTGACAGTATTGATGTTTATTTTTTTTATTGAATGCTTGTCAATCCATACGTACCTACTAAGTGCTTCAAGACTTTTTTGATTATCCTGCAAGCCATATATTTCAGAGAATTGCTCTTTATTATAGAATCCACCAAGCATGTTGCGATACTTCACTATTGACATTGCATAGTACGACCCTATAAATTTAATGGCAATAAGGGCTGTGGTATCTGCAGTGTTTATATTTATGCTTTCGGGTGCTAGTTCAAAACTATCTATTTTTGCGGCCCTTTCCGTTTCCTCAATTTGTTTTGGCTTAATGAGAAGGTGTGGGGAGATTTCTTTCAGTTTCTTTTTATCAATTACGAAGAGTTTTAGAAGATCTTCTTTTTTTTTAAATATAGCGCCTTTATACTTGTACTTTAGAATTACTTCGGCTTGCTTTTGTGTAAATCCCAACTGCATCCAGTCGGAAACTGATGCGGTGTTAGGGTCTATCGTTTTTTTGTTATCCGAAGGTGCATGATGTTTCGACTTACTTTTAACTTCCGCAATTGACTCCTTGCCTGATTGTTCTTTACTCGTAGAATCGATATGTATGTACGCTGAAATTTCAATCAATTTCTTTTCATCAATTACGAATAGCTTCAACAGATCATTTTTCTCTTTAAATACGGCACCTTTATTTTTGTATTTAAGAATTACTTTGGCTTGCTTTTGAGAAAATCCGAGTTGTTTCCAGTCTTCAAGCGTTGCGTTATTAGGATCTATTACTTTTTTGTTTGCTTTTTTTGAAGCCCGCTTATCGGTACTTAGAACTGAATCTTGTTTGAGATTTAGCAAAGCCAATTCGTTCTCTATC
>JAJRQP010000375.1 GCA_024280195.1 Bacteroidota bacterium
CCACAAATAATGAACTGGTTAAAACCTCCTTTGGTTTTACGATTTGTGTTGATCCTATTTTTGACAAGAACATTGAAAACGTCATTTATGAGTGTGGAGTTTACGAGATTGGAACGGTTAAAATACTGGAGTCTTTTCTTCAAAAAGGGGATGTTTTCGTGGATGCAGGAGCAAATATTGGTTTTCTTAGCCTAGTTGCAGCAGCAAGAGTAGAAAAAGAAGGCTGCGTACATTCTTTTGAACCTTTTCCTGCCACTTTTGATATTTTAAAGGATAATACAAGATTAAATGATTTTAATCAAATAGAATTATACCCATTAGCATTAGGCAATATTAAAGAAAAAGTTTCTATCTATACAGAATCAGAAAATCGTGGTGGAGCATCCATTGTAAATCAACATACTAGTAAAGGAGTTGAAATTCAAGTAGAGCGACTAGACGATATAAATGCTGTTCAGCGTATCGATGTTTTAAAAATTGACGTTGAAGGCTACGAACTAGAAGTTTTGAAAGGAGCGGAGAATAAAATTAAGGAGTATCGCCCTAAATTAATCATTGAATACAGCACAGAACGCACCAACAAAGGGAGTGAATTTGAATTGTACAGCTGGATACTTAATTTAGGTTTTTACCGTATCTATAAGCTTGAGAAAGGAAAAGATCAAGTATCTAAATTAATGGAAATCAATTCTAAAGCTGATCTTCCAATTCATGACAATATATTTTGTATTCCGAAGTAGGTCATCTCGACTTTACTCGATGACCTATCTCCTTAATTCAATAAACTCTTTGATTTTTTCATTCTCAATAAGAACCGTGAGATTGTAGTAAACCAAAGACCACTTCCCTTTCTTTCTAATTAGAATACCACTACCTCTACAACCTTGCATCCAAGTATCAAGGTCTTCATCAAACCAGGCAATCTTTTTATTCTTGGAGAATTGCCATTTTCTATTAGATGCCTTAAAGTCCCAAGCCTGCCCTTTATCGAAGTAAGGTTTTGAAAAGGTCGAGAATTCGTCTTTAGTCCATCTTTCTCCTGGCGCCGTCCCTAGGAAGATGAAAGAATCTGACATTGCTCCAAAATAAGACTCAAAATCGGCATTTGTTGCTGCTAGATGCCAATTATTGATGTACTGATTTAATTCTGATGTGTAATCTTTTGGTTTAAAAGAAGCTAATGCAATTGTAATCAGTAACAAAGCGATAGTTTTCATAGAAAATATTTTAATCTAAAGTACAAAAAAAGGGTTGCATCATTGACACAACCCTTTCAAATTATTTAAAAACAATTATTTTTTTGCTCTTGCTTTCTCTAATGCTTTTAATGCTTTAACTGCATTCTTTACATTGATAACTGCACCTGTTACTGATAATTCAGCAAAGTCAGTCATTTTCTTTGTTTCAGGATGCGTTTGTTGAACACCTTTATATGATTTAGCAGAAGACAACATTACATCTTTGATTTCCTTCATTGAGAAATCAGGGAAATAAGACTTTAACATTGCGGCAACACCAGCAACCATTGGAGACGCCATTGACGTTCCTTGTAGTACTTGGTAATCACTTTGAGGAACTGTGTTGTAAATTTCAGAACCTGGTGCAAATACATCAACACCTTCTTTTCCATAATTAGAAAAAGAAGAAGGAAGTTTTTCTTTCTTAAACCTAGTAGAAGAACCAATTGTTAAGAAATGGTCCAACTTCTTCGTTTGGAAAGAATACTTATAAGTTGGGAAGTTTGGCTCTGTATCTACATTCTTGTGATCGTTACCTGCAGCATGAACCATTAACACTCCTTTTGAATCAGCATAAGCAAATGCATCGTACACTTCTTGTTGATGAGGAGAATACGATTTACCAAAAGACATATTAATTACAGACGCACCGTTATCAACAGCGTAGCGAATTGCTAATGCAATATCTTTGTCAAACTCATCACCATTTGGAACAGCTCTTAACGACATTAATAAAACATCATTAGCAACACCTTGTCCACCAAGATCATTACTTCTAATAGCTCCTACAATACCACCAACGTGAGTTCCGTGCAATGCATCTGGTCCTTCTACGTCATTGTTACCATAAGTCACATCTGTAAAATCATCAGGGTTATCTCCAACCACTTTACGACCATCAAAATCTTTGTTTAGATGTGTATCAAGCATGTTTTGGATTTGCTCCTTTTGCTTTTCAATTACTTCCATAGAAAGTTCTCCAGTAAGAATCGCCTCAGCCATTGCTTTGATTTGAGCTTTGTCTCCTTCTGCTTTCCATTTCTTGAGGTCTTTTAATGTGTAGTCCTCTTTACCTAATTCTTTGGCAACCATACCAGGGATAGACTCAATCATTGGTCCCATCATGCTCATTTGCATTAAATAACCTTCGTATTGTGCTCTTTCTTCCTCAACGTGAGATTTCACTTCTTCTAAAAGTGCTTTTTCTTCAGATGACAAGTTTTCTTTTGCAGAAAGCTGTGCATAAATACGAGTCATTTCTAGACGCATATCATTCGCATTCTCACCGTTCTTATTTCCTAAGAAATTCCATCCGTGGATATCATCGATGTAACCGTTGTTGTCATCATCAATTCCGTTACCAGCAATCTCTTTTGTATTTGTCCAGATTTTTCCTTCCAAATCTTTGTGCTCAATATCGATTCCGGAATCAATAATCGCAACAATTACAGTTGTTGTCTTACGTTTCTTTACTTTCTTGTATGCTTTATTTGTTTGCATACCAGCTTTACCGCCATTGTACCAATCAAGGACTTTCTTGTTTACTTGTCCGTAGCTTGCTCCTGTCATTCCGACAGCGAAAAGTCCTAAAGACAGTTTAATTACAATTTTATTCATGTATTATTATATTTCAATTAAATTCAAAACCAAAAATAGAATTATTCTTTGGATTAGAAGTTAAATATTAACCATTCGGTGTATATTTACGTCTATCTGGTATAAAATAATGACAAATGGTATTACTTAAAAAACTCATTCTCCTTTCTATCTTAACGATTTTAATTCATCCTACTTCTTATAGTCAGAAATTTGGTTTTGAAAAAGTTCTAAAGAAAAACCCAACTCGTATTACAAGTTTTTGCATACCAAATACGGCTAAAAGTATTCAGTTATTAGAATCTGAAAACATCGAAATTAAATACAGCACAAAT
The DNA here is from genome assembly GCA_024280195.1 of Bacteroidota bacterium. GTDB lineage: Bacteria > Bacteroidota > Bacteroidia > Flavobacteriales_D > Crocinitomicaceae > UBA4466. Next base: position 3,170 of record JAJRQP010000375.1, read on the forward strand.
AACTGGCTATTTATCTCTACTTCTCCTATTTGGATTGACACAAAAATAAAAAATGCAAAATTAGATGATTTCTATTTTGAATTTGCACCTCCATCTTTATTAAGTGATTCTGTTCGCGTGTTTCATTATGTGAATGAGGTCCATGCCGGAACAGGAGGACTTGGTTCGTCTTATACGGGGAAGAATGTTATTTTGGGTGCTATTGATACTGGTATAGAATGGAGGCATCCTGATTTTAAGGATTCTTTAGGAAGAACACGTATTTTAAAATACTGGGATCAGACAATGCCTGATGACATCACTTCGCCGCAACCTTATGGTTATGGATTTGTTTGGGACAGTACTTCAATTAATGATTTAACGATCACAAGTGACGATGCAGGTGGGCATGGTTCAACTGTTACAGGGCAAGCAGCAGGAAATGGATTAGCAAATGGTTCTAACAAAGGCATGGCACCGGATGCAAACATTGTCGTTGTTGAAACTGATTTTTCTCGTCCCAATTGGACATTGACTGTCGTTGATGCATGTGATTTTATATTTAAGATTGCTGATTCTCTTGGAATGCCAGCAGTAGTCAATATTAGTCTAGGTTCTTACTTTGGAAGTCACGATGGCAATGATCCTGCAGCAAATGCGATGGAAGGCTTATTAGATGCTAAAAAGGGAAGAATTATCGTTTCTGCAGCAGGAAACTCTGGAAACGTGGGGAAATATCACTTGCATGGAGAACCAACAGCAGATACTAATTTTGTTTGGTTTCAAAATAACCCATCGGGTGCGTTAGGAGCAAACACTATTTTCTTTGACTTGTGGTCTGATGAAACTGAAGCAACCTATGATTTTGCATTGGGATGTAATTTGCCTTCAGGCTCTTATGTTGATAGAGGGAGAAGTTTATTCCATCCTGCAATGTCTTCTATTGGAATTGTCATCAATGATACTATTTGGAACGGTTCGAACAGAATAGCAACTTATGAAGCATATACAGAAATTGTCAACGGAAATTATCATTTACAACTAGTTGTTGCAGTTGATTCATCAACCTACAACTATCGCTTTGAAACAACAGGCTCAGGTTCATTTGATTTATGGAGTGGTTCTGTTTTTGGATATAACAATATGGTTTTAAATGCTCCTAGTTTAGCTATTTTTCCTGA
>JAJRQP010000376.1 GCA_024280195.1 Bacteroidota bacterium
AATAGATTTTGAATCTGGTAAAATTGCTCCACCTAGAAAATCATTGCTATTCAATAAGCAGTTAATCAATAACGATGGACTACTTATTAATGAGCTAGCAAAGCAAAATAAATCAAGCTTTAATGAAGCAACGATGCAAGTTTCTTCTGTCGTTTCAGAATGGAATCAATCATTAAAAGCAGGAGAAAGGGTTGAATTGGATAAGATTGGATTTTTGTACAACGATTCAGAAAACAACTTATGCTTTGAGCAAGACCGCTTTTTTAATTTACTGCTAGAATCTTTTGGTTTAGGGCAAGTCAACTTCTTAACGGAAGAAGATGTTCAACTGAATGAGCAAAGAATTATTTTAACAAAAGAAGAACCTGTTTTTGTTCCAATTACCGCGGCTGAAATTGCTCCAGTTGAAATAGAAGAGAAAGAAACGGTTGTTATTGAACATCCTGCGACAGATAAGAAAAGAATAAAAGTGTGGAAGTTAGCAGCAGCAGCTTGCATTCTCCCAATTGCATTTTATTCTATTTGGATTCCAATGAAAACAGATGTGCTGCAGTCGGGAATAATATCCTTTAATGATTTTAACCCATTTCATAAGCAAGTAGAACAGAAGTATTCTCCTCAATCTACCAATAATAGCCTTGCAATAATTGATGAATCTTCTTCAACAATCGCAGAAGTGATAGAAACTCTTCCAGAAGATGTTGATGTTTACACCTATAAATACAGTGAAGACTTATTTATTCCTGTTAGAATTAATGATACAGAGGATCTTGTTTCAAACCCTGTAAACGACACGGAGGTGTTCTCAGTGAATACAATGAATTATGTGGTGGGTTGTTTCGGAAATAAATCGAACGCTACCAATTTGGTTGAGAAACTGAAAGTCGCAGGTTTGGACGCAAGAATCATTGATGTTAAAAACGGATTGCACCGAGTTTCTGCAGGTTCTGCTATTTCTCTCGAAGAATTAAACAGCATAAAAGCAACATCTGAGAGTTTAGGATTCAAAGGATGGACGCTTAAGTAAGTAGGTCTTTTTTTAATCAAAGTAACATTTTGGACAAATAATTGATAGTTTTGATAACTAAATAAATTACACCATGATAAAACAATTAACAGCAATCACATTTTTAGCAATCACTTCTCTTGCAAGTGCTCAGTTTGGTTATTCTGAACCAGCAAAGAATGCAAAAGACAGTGAATATAAATTTACAAAAGTGTCGCACCTAGATGCAACACCTGTTCAAAGCCAAGGTTATACAGGAACTTGCTGGAGCTTCTCTGCGTTATCATTTTTTGAATCAGAGTTGATTAGAGGTGGAGCAGAAAACCCAGCCCTACTTTCTGAAATGTACATTGTAAGAAAAGCTTACGAAAGCAAAGCTCAAAAATACATTCGCATGGATGGGAAAATCAATTTTTCTGAAGGGGGAGCATTTCACGATATTCCATATGTGATTAAGCGTTACGGAATTGTTCCATTAGAAGCGTATGAAGGTTTAAATTATGGTGTTGACAAGCATAATCACAGCGAATTATTTTCCGTTCTTGATGGAGTTGTCCAAGGAGTTAAAAATCACAAAGGACAACGATCTACCGCTTGGATGAAAGCTGTAAATGGAGTTCTTGATGCTTATCTAGGTGAAGATATTACAGAATTTGAATTTCAAGGGAAAAAATACACCCCTAAATCTTACGCAAAGTACATTGGTTTAGACATGGACGATTACCTTTCATTGACATCGTTTACTCATTTTCCAGAGAATGAAGAATGTATGTTGGCTATTGCTGATAATTGGGCATGGGGAACAAGTTACAACGTCAACATTGATAACTTAATGAAAGCAACAGAATATGCTTTAAAGCAAGGTTATACTGTTGCATGGGGAGCAGATGTTTCAGAAAAAGGATTCAGTTTTAGAAATGGATTAGCAATCAATCCAATAGATGCTTCTACGATTGCTGTTTCAGGAAAAGACAATAAGAATTTCTCAGACGGAGGAGCAGACAAAGCATCTAACGCTTTTAAAACACCTGTTGATGAAGTAGAGGTTACCGCAGAAATCAGACAAGCAGGATACGATAATAAAACAACGACAGATGATCATGGAATGCACATTGTTGGAATGTATAAAGACCAGAATGGAACGAAGTATTTCTTAGTAAAAAACTCTTGGGGAACAGGGAACTATCCTGAAGGATATTTATACGTATCAGAAAGCTATTTTAAATGGAAAACAATTAATGTTTACATGCATAAAGATGCCCTTTCTGGAGCAATGAAGAAAAAATTGAAGATAGATTAGTTACCTATAAAAATTCATTTCATCTACATACTGAAAAACAGGTTCGGAAAGCAAATACCGGACATCCTTACCTTCTTTTATTGCTTTACGAATAAAGCTAGATGATATTTTCATAACGGGAACATCTTCGCAAATCACAACATTCTTGTGGTTTTTTATTGTGTCAATTGGAACTGCTTTTTTCTCTATTTCTGCTGTTGTGATTACGCGAGGATAAACATACAATTGATGATTATCAATAATTTCTTCGTAATTGAACCATTTGTGGAAGGTTCTTAAATTGTCTTCTCCCATTAATAATGAAAACTCATGGGTAGGATGTTTCTCTTTTAAATAAGCAAGAGTTGTAATAGTGTAGCTCGGTTGAGGAAGTTTAAATTCAATGTCGCAAGATTGTAACTTGGGGTTTTCTTCTACCGCAATATTCACCAACGCTAATCTATGATTATCTTTTAATAAAGATGCTTTTTTCTTGTGTGGATTATGTGGAGATACAACTAACCATACTTGGTCAAAATCACTGAATTCAGCCATGTAGTTGGCAATAATCAAATGTCCAATATGAATGGGGTTGAATGACCCGAAATACAGTCCAACTTTCATTTCTTGTTTAAAAATTGTGTGACAAGTAATTCTGCTTTTCGACATGCGTCATCTAAATCATCGTTTATTAACACGGTGTCAAATTCAGGTGCAAAAGCCAATTCTTTATGCGCCTTTTCCATGCGTTGATTGATTTTCTCTTCCGACTCTGTACTTCTACCACGCAAGCGTTTTTCTAATTCTTCGTAAGATGGAGGTTGCACAAAAACAGCAAAAGCATCGTCTTGAAATTGTTTTTTTAAATTCAAGCCACCTACAACATCCACATCAAAAATTACGGTTTTCCCCTGGTTCCAAATTCGTTGCATTTCAGATTTAAGTGTTCCATAAAAATTATTGGAATAGACTTCTTCCCACTCAACAAACGCCTCGTCAGTAATTTTTTGTTTAAACCCCTCAGTTCCTAAAAAGTAATAATCTTCGCCTTCAATTTCTTGTGGACGTGGATCTCTACTTGTCGCAGAAACGGAAAATTTTAAACCTAATTCCTGTCCTAATAAATGATGCACAATAGTTGTTTTTCCGGCCCCAGATGGTGCCGAAAATATGATGCATTTCCCTTTATTATTTATTGTCATGATTCTTTCTACGCAAGTTTTTATAAAGTGTTCAGAATTTGCTCCTTTATTTTTTCTAGGTTATCTTTCATACCGATAACTAGCTTTTGCATTTCAGCATGATTACTTTTGCTACCTAGTGTGTTGATTTCTCTTCCAATTTCCTGTCCGATGAATCCCAATTTTTTTCCTGACTGTTCTAATGGCATCGTTTCTTCAAAGTAAGTTAAATGATTTGAAAGGCGCATTTTTTCTTCCGCAACGTCTAACTTTTCAATATAGAAAATCATTTCTTGCTCAAAGCGGTTATCGTCGTAACTTCCAGACTTGATGTCTTCAAGCCCTTTCTTCATGCGTTCTTTGATGATGTCAATTCTTTCTTGCTCGTATTTTGGAACCTCATTTAACAAGCTTCTAATTTCACCTATTCTCTCGTTAAATTCAACAGTAAGATCATTTCCTTCTTTGGTTCTAAAATCATTTAGATTCTCCAGAGCTTCTTTTGCAACTTGAAGAACGATTTCTTTCTCTTCCTCGCTTAATTCTTCTTTCTCTGAAGAATAGATATCAGGCATTCTCAAAATCAAGGACAGGTAATCTTCTGTTTTTTCTCCCAAAGAATCATTTAATTCTTTCAACTCCTTGTAATAAGTTTTGGCGAGCTCTCCATTAACAGGTGTATCGTTCTTTTCTGCAATAGCATCGTAATTGAGTGAAAAGTCTATCTTTCCTCTACCCAACTTTGCAGAAATCATTTTTCGAATTTGTGGGTCTAATTCTTTGTACAATGATGGGACACGAAGATTTAAGTCTAATGACTTGCTGTTGAGAGTTCGTATTTCAATTGAAATTTTTTTATTTTGAGATGTCCCGGAGGCTTTTCCAAATCCCGTCATTGATTTTAACATAAAATTGTTTTTGGCAAAAGTAACTAATTCTGAGAGAATTCTATTTTCAATGAAAACGACGGAATATTCTCCTAGAGTTTATACAGTCATTAAAAGGGCTGCTTTAAAAAATGAGTGTGTTTCAGTTTTTGTATTTAAAGACATTTAAACTATATTCGTCGGGGTTAATTTTGTTCTTATCGATAAAATCAGACGTGGTATAAAATACTATATGCTAATTAAACTATGATAAAAAAGCTTCTACTTTCTTTTTTCATATTACTTAACCTCACTTTATTTTCTCAAATAGATACTGCTTTTTGGTTTGCAACCCCAGAGGTTTCGGCACCAGCCGGAGACAGTCCAATTTATTTGAGGTTTATGACCTATTCAGCCCCAGTGAATAATATAACAGTTTCATTATGGAATTGCAATATAATTCTGGACACTGAGTTAAGTCACGCTGTACATTTGTGATTAATAATTTCTAATTCAAATTCCTTTATTGTTTCGTAATTTAATGCTGAGTGTCTTCTATTTCGATTATATCAAGTTTCTATCCATTTAAATATTGACATTTCAGCATCCGTTTTCCGAAGATACTCATTTTTATAAACCCATTCTGTTTTTAAGCTTTTAAAAAAAACTTTCAGCTACTGCATTATCCCAACAGTTTCCCTTTCTACTCATTTCGGAGAACTCAATGCATCGCATACTTTGCTGAACAAAATCGTAACTTTTAAGGATGTTTCTGAATTTTGTGCAAGCATATTGCGAACCTCTATCAGAATGAAAAATCAACGTATCTTTAATTGGTCTATTTCCAACAGCCATATACCAAGCTTTAATTACTGTTGATTCTGCTGTCATATCTTCACTCATCGCCCAACCAATGACCTTTCTATCGAATAAATCAATAATAACAGTCAAATATAGCCAACCTTGAGAAGTCTCAATATATGTAATGTCAGACACCCAAACTGCGTTACGTCTTTCTGTTGTAAATCTACGATTTAACCTATTTGGTGCAATCGGATAATTGTGATTGGAATCAGTTGTGTGTTTAAACTTTCTCTTTCTTCTTGCCTGTAGACTTGAAGATTTCATCATTCTAGCTGTTCTGGGTCTTGATACTTTAAATCCACGTTTCTCTAATTCAACAGCCATTCTTGGTGAGCCATAACTCTGATGGCTGTCTTCAAAAATTGTATGAATGACTTGTATTATTTCTTGATTTTCATTCCACCTCTTTGACGGACCACTTGAAAGCCAGTTGTAATAGCCCCTTTTACTAGCATTTAAAACTTTACACGACTTGTCCCGGTTTTCGGGATCAACTCAACAGGGTATTTTAGTTTATGTTGTTTCATAAATCTAAATTTCAGCTGCAATACCTTTTGCTTTTTCGAAAGTTAATCCTTTCTCATGTCGCTCGTGGAGAAGATGCTGATCGCTTTTTTTAATATCTCAGTTAGAGTCTGCTCTAACGTTACGACTTTTCAAAAGCTATGCTTTCTCTTATCTTCGCTTCACGAAGATCTTTCTTAAATTTGGCGATTTCTCGTTGTTCATCGGTCATTTTCACTTTTCCATGACCGGGAAAACGATTATGAGAGAACTCTTGTTGTTCTCGTTTCCAACGATGAATTAATGAAGCTTTAACCCCTAGTTCTCGTGCTGCTTGTGCAACATTTTGTTTTTCTTCGCCTAGTTTTATAGCGTTGAGCTTAAAACTTGCTGTAAATTTAACAGCACTACCGTTTGTTCTTCAAAATCTATCACTTTCTCATCTTGACATATTTTACTAAGTTAATTTATACAATTGTATCTTAACTCAGTGTCCAACTTTTTATATCACATCCAATTAGCCCTTAGCATGATTTTAGTAAAAAGAAAATCTTAGGCTTCGACTTTTACATTGAACATTTATTATTCAATATTTTTCATTTCTCTTAGAAGTAACATAAACCCCAACAAATATCAATAACATATAACCAACCTTTTGCCAAGTGATGGTTTCTGTATAATCATCTGCGATTCCAATTGCTGCTAAAGTAAAAGCGAAGAACATCACCAAAACAGGTTGTAAATAAATATATGCACTAGAAACCGACGGTGACAAATACTTCAATGCGTAAACCGTTAAAAGGTAGGTTAAAAAGGTCACACCGACCACGATATAAACAATTTTCCAAATGATTGATGCAGTTAATGCAGAGAAATCAGTTGCAAAAAATTCTGTCAAGGTTGGAGGATAGATGAGGATGTAAA
>JAJRQP010000024.1 GCA_024280195.1 Bacteroidota bacterium
CAATTGGCGATTTTATGAATATACGCCCTTTTTTGATTGAACTTCGCAAATTTTTCCCTAATGCCAAAATAACTTTAAGTGAAGTCTTCGTGAGAAAATATATCGTTTATTATTGTTCCAGGTGCAATATGTCCTGGCCATCTAACAAGTTGAGGTACACGGAAGCCACCTTCGCTAGTTAAGCCTTTTTCTCCTTTAAAAGGGTGATTTCCTCCTTGTGGCCAGGTAAAAATTTCTGCACCATTATCAGTTGAAAAGATTACAATTGTATTTTCTGCAATTCCTAATTCATCTAATTTATTAAGAAGAGAACCTGTAACATCATCAAGTTCTGCCATTCCGTCTGCATAAATTCCATTCCCAGTTTTGTTTTTATATTTATCATTTAGGTGAATCCATACATGGTTACGTGTAGATACATGCCACATGAAAAAAGGTTTATCTTCTTTGCTTTCTTTGTTAGTTTTAACAGCGCGCTCCATAAAATCAAGAGATCTTGCAAGAAGATCTTCTTCAACTATCTTCATTCTCTCTACTGTTAATGGACCAGTGTCTTTAATTGTTTGTTTACCTACTTTACCCCAACGAGCTTGCTCAGTATTGTCATATGTAGATATTGCTTTACAATCCAACACACCTCTAGGTCCAAATTTTTCTCTAAACGAAGGGTCTTTAGGGTAATCAGGATTTTCTGGTTCTTCTTCAGCATTTAAATGATAAAGATTACCGTAGAATTCATCCATACCATGAACAGTAGGTAAATATTCATTTCGATCTCCTAAGTGATTTTTACCAAACTGGCCTGTTATATAACCATAAGGTTTTAACAACTCAACCATAGTTGGATCAATTTCTCGAATACCATGTTTAGCACCTGGCATACCAATAGTAAGAAGTCCTGTTCTAAACGGGTTTTGCCCTAACATAAATGCAGCTCTACCAGCAGTGCATGAGGCTTGTGCATAAGCATCGGTCATTAGAGCTCCTTCATTAGCAATACGATCTATATTTGGTGTTCTACTTCCCATCAAACCACGGTGATAAGCACTAATATTGTCTTGTCCAATATCATCTCCCCAAATCACCAGTATGTTTGGTCTCTTTGGATCTTTGCTCTGAGCATTGGCTGTACCTGCAGCAAACAGGAAAAGCCCCATAGCCAGAAACGTTACTATTTTCATTGTTTTCATTGTTTTCATTGTTTCAAATTTTAATTACACATTAATTTATCTCAATTGTTCCATCCTCAGATATTTTTATTTTATCTCCTGTTTTTACAGACTTTAAAAAATCTTCTCCCAAGAGGTCAACTGTAATGATTCGTTTATCCAACCAATTATCACCCATCAACACACCGCAGGCAGCTAAAGAATCTATATGATTGGCAAAAAGCATTGCTGCTGGTGCTATATTTTTTTGAAGGATGATCATAAATAAGGTAGCCGCACTACTTGACCCTACAGTTTGTGGGATACATAATACCTTGCCGTTTAAATCGTGTTTAAAAAGATCTGGATTATCATGATCCATACAAACTCCTGAATCTGATCCTCCAATTATCACGTCAATATAAGTTGCAGCGGTATTAAAGCCATAATGCGATACTTCTGCAGATCCTTCGAAGTTGCCCGATAAGGCCGTACGCCCTTTAAATATTTTACCCATTTTTTTATTTATTAGAAGTGTCTTTTTTAAATTGAATATTAAATTATGCCATGGGAGGTAATTCTCCATTAACAATTAAATGCGTAAGTGCATCATCAAAGAAAAATCGTGCTGTTGTATAAACCCTTGTTTTATTAGAGTTGGTAGCTATACGTTCTGCCCCTGATACGGGTGTAGAACACCACATCATTGGGCAATTTTTGGGAATTGAAATGCCATAACTTTTGATTTTTTTAGCTAGTTCTGGATTTCTTTTTTCATAGTCTTCTGCTACTTTATGATATCCAAAAAAATATGTTGGGATAGCTACTTTTGTTTTGCCAGCTTTTTCCATAGCACCTATAATAAGATTAGACCAATCTACCATTTGTCCATAACTCATATGTGGACAACCAAGATATACGCGTTCGGGTGTTCCTTCTTGTTCTTTCCACAAATTAGGGTATGTTGCGTAAATACGTTTCAATTCTATTTCATCAATAATGTATGTTTGGTAGTCATCTTCTAAAATATCTTTTCCATATTTTAGAGCTTCTGGTGTTACACCTTCCATATGATACAGACCAACTGCGCCATTACTAGCGGTTGCAGCACCAAGATCTTTTAAGTAGCCTGTGTTTTCTTCATTTACTCCACCGGGTAGAAATTTATCCATCCCTGTAATATATGAGACATCCTCTACTACTTTAATACCAATGGCGGAACCTATCATTTCAGGATTGGGCATTTTATCTAATCTAACATCAATATGCCATTTAGCTTTTCTTCCCTTGTCAGTTAACAATCCAAAAACAGGAGCTTTTCCCAGAATACTACACAACATATCAATGCCCATAGAGTTTCTATTAGTTCGTGCCCCTAAAGCTGAGTTGGAAAAATTAATAGCGGAAGATTCTGACCATGCCAACATATCGCCAAACTTGGGTGTATTTCCCATTTGTGGTAAATAACAAGCACAGCTCCAAGCATCTTTTAACATACCTAGTTTTAGGTTGATCTCTTCCAACTCATCCATTCGATTATATATCTTTTTCGCTACTTCTGTTTCTTTATCTGACATAGGTAGGTTCTCGAAATCCATTGGTTTTGGATCGGCCGTAAAGGGAGCGTAGGTTTTTAGCCCCCCATCAGCTAGTTGTTTATAGATCTTTAAAAAAGGTTCTACCCCATCGCTTCCCCAGCTCATAGCCATGTGCGGAGCGGCATCTAAATCAGTTAAGTTTCGGGCTCCGAAAAGCTGACCGTAAGCGACAACAGTTTTTATTGATTTCTGCAATAATTCACCTTTTTTCCCATCAAAAATCTCTTGTTCCTCAGGCGTTAGTTTAAGCTCAGGAAGAGCCCCAGCCTTTGCGTTTTTTTTAGCGTGCCCTGTATGGGTCGCATGGGTAAAATTGGGATCTGTTCCAATTTGCCCATTTAATTGATGTCGCTTCATGTTTTGATTTTTAATATTGAACATTTATTTTATTGTTATACATCTTCCAAATCTGTAAGCATATTCACTGATATTACAGTCATATGCATATCGTAAAGCAAATTAAGGATACCTGAAAGAGCCGCCTGGTCGGCAATTTTGCCTATGAGGTAAGAGTATGGCTTTTCCCTGGCTTTCTTTTCTATTGTTATCTGTAATCCAAGGCGCTCCGACCAATTTTCATCAAGTTCCCCCTCTACGACGATCTTATAGATCGCGGATCTTTTAAAGTGGAACCCCTTGGATTTCTCTTCTTCAATCATAATTGTGATATATTTTATGGTGCCTGATTATTGACTTCCTGAATATTGACAGACTTGATTTGTTTGAAACTTTATAACCTTTCAACCAACACTTTCTAATCAAACAAGTATTGAGTTTTCCATCGCCGTTTCAAAAGTCAATTTTGGAATCCAAATAATCTGCTACAAAATTAGATATGTAGTAGGGGTAGCACAACCCTAAAAAGGTGTATAAAAGTGGTATTTATAGGAGGGTAAATTGGAAAAAAGGAGTAGATGGCTAATCTAACCCGCTAAATCACCTTGGGTATAACGGATCGAGGAATTTGATTGCAAGAGGCTTTTTTGAAGATGGTGATTTTTCGACTCGCTAAGTTCAGGGCAACTTAGCAGGTCCTATGTCGGATTTCAAAATCCCGGTATCCTTTGCCCTGGAAATAAGACTTAATCTGTTACGCACATTCATTTTCTGAAACATATTGGAAACATGTTTTTTTATCGTCCCTTCCGAATTAAAAAGTTTTGAAGCGATTTCCTGGGTTCTCAGACCTTCTTCAATACATCGAAGAACATCAATTTCTTTTGGTGTAAATAGTACCAGGTTCTCTTTTTTATGCTCTTTAAACTTCTGTATTTGCATTTCAGCATCCTTGGTAGGCGCTACTGTTTTTTGTATTAAATGATTGAGAATTTCATCAATAAACCTGGGTTTAATATTTTGTTCTTTTAGGTTTTTAAACAAATTACCGAGTTCTTTGGCCACTTCAATAAACGGACGGATAAATTCACCGTTAACGGCTAATTCCAGTGCATATCTCAAGGCATTGATTGCATCACTCTCATTCTGCAATTTGAAGTAGGTTTGTGCCTGAAGTACGGCTATTTCAATGATTCTTAATTTGTTGAAGATTGATTCTGAATAAGCCAGATATCCTTTGAGCAGGTTAACCGATTTAGTAAGACTATCGGGCGTGGCTATAGCAATAAGCACCCTGCATTGCGTAATAGAGGGAACCTCCACCCACCATAACATAGAAGGACCAAGCCCCGAAAATTGCACAGAATTAAGCCATTTCTCTGCCGACTCCAACTCTCCCTGTTTAAGACTTAATCGTATCTGTCCGGCTGCCATAACAGCTATATTTACCGGATCACTGGTTCTTTCAGCAAATTGGACACCCTGATTCATCATCGCTTTAGCGGCAGTTGATTGATTCAGTTCCAGTAAAGCCATTGCCGTACAATGGTATGCTTCGACAGCAACAAGAGGCCTACATATATATCTGTACTTGATCGTTTGTTTAAAACTTCGAATGACACCTTCATGGTCATTTTGCCACCAACTAACACATCCCCGGAAATACCAACCAAAAGCCAACATATAGGGACTGATCTTAGGGATTTTGAAAAACATTTCAATACATTGATGGAGGGAAGGAATATCTGCATTAGTAAGATGGATAAAGTTGGGATGAATGGTACGGCGAGTGAGTTGAACAGGTTCACCCGGCGGATCTAAATTTTTTACGGCTTTTATTGCTGATTCAATTGCCTGTTCGCCCTTTCCGGTTACTTGCATGGCAACGGTCCACCATCCATACGTATCGGCCCTGAAGATAAAATGCTTTTTTGGTATGAGTTTTAACGCTTGTTCAGCGTATTTAAGTGCTTCCTTTTTCCTATTGTTAAAAAGGCTGACCATACTTTTGCCAAAGGCAAGATATCCGGTTTCCTTGTTCGTCAATACGCTGCCATTTTGTTCAATCAATTTAATTATTCGCGGAACATCACTTACTTTATGTTTTTTATGCGTAATCCATAAACGGGCGGTTAATAAGTTTACCGACTTTATAATTACATGTTCTGGTATGTAGTTTAACCACCCCTCAACACTGTACCATTGGTCACTGTCGAAGCTGTCTTCCCAATGATCAGTTACGATTTTTACCGCTCGGTTGGTATTCTTTGCCTTCATTGAATGCTCAATGGCTTCGGCAATCAAGTCCTTCTTTTCAAACCATTTGCTGGCCTTATTGTGCATTTCACTAATCTGTTTCTTTGCCTTTTTTTTATGCAATTGATTTTGTAACAAATCCTGAAACAGGTGATGGTAACGGAACCAATTTCGTTCAGTATCAAGCGGAATGACAAACATATTGGATTTAATCAGCCATTGAATAAGTTCTTTGCCATCACTGATTTCCTGTTCTGCCTTGTGACTTGTCAACATTATTTCTCCTATCAATTCGGCACAAAATCGGTTCAGTACCGAAGAGTCGATGAGTTGATCCTGGATGTGTTGAGGTTGCTTCGACAATACTTCCGAAATCAGGTAGTCGGAGATGTTATGCAGGTCACCCTCTACGGCCTCTAATAGGCGGTCGATATCTTCCTGGTCTTTGATGGTTAACGAAGCCATCCGCAGGCCGATAATCCATCCTTCGGTCTTTTCCTGGAGCTTTTTGATGGCTTGATCACTTAAGTCAATTCCCAATAGTTTTTTGAACAGACTTGCTATCTCTTTGTCAGAAAAACCAAGGTCATTCATCCTAATCTCTGTCATCCGGTTGTTAGACCGTAACGCCTTTATGTCGAGCGGCGGGTCACGGCGTGAAATGATCGAAAGGTGAATATTTGGTGGCGGAAAGCGCAACCACTTATCAAAAAGCTGGTGAATCTTTCTTTCCCGAATCATATGATAATCATCCAAAACAAGGATGAAATCCTGATCGATATCGCAAAGCTCATTGATCAGCGAATTTGAGATCACTTTAAAAGGGGGAAGATCACCTGCTGTTAATAAATTACCAGTATTTTCTAGTGATCCCGGAAATATTTTTTCTATGGCTGCACACAGGTATAACAAAAATGCCCGAAAATCATTGTGCTCATTGTCCAACGAAAGCCATGTGTGCAGAAAACAAGTCCGTTCAAGCCACTCACTAACGGTTACACTTTTACCATATCCGGCTCCAGCCGAAATAACCGACAAAGGCCTGCCAATATTTTTTTCAAGTTCTTCAATGATCCTTTCGCGCACTACATAGTCATTCATTATTGGCGGGCGATGTAATTTGGTCTGAAGGATATTAACACTGCTTATATCTACCTCTTTTTTTGTTTTGCTCAAAGCCGCACGGGTTATGGCCGAACTCAAGAACATTTCACCTTTTGATACTTTTTTTATTGCTTGTAAAAGTTCTTCCGGGGCTTCATCTTTCAGGAGGTAACCAACCGCACCGGCGTTGAGCATTTCTTTTACAAATTGCACGCCTGAGTGTATGGAAAGGGCTATTATTTTGACATAAGGTGAATCTTTTAGTATTTCCTTGACGGCATCTATTCCAGAAAGGTTAGGCATGGTGATATCCATTACCACAATTTCAGGTTGTTTCGCCTTAACTTTACTAATGGCATCCAGTCCATCTACTGCTTCTCCAACAACATCTATGGATTTGTCGGTTTCAACAATAGCCCGAACCCCGGCGCGAGTGAAAGGATGGTCGTCAACCAGTAAGATTTTGATGCTCATGGAAATGATTTTATCTTCAATGATGTAATTTGACGATGGTTTTTACTCTTTTTTATATGTTGGGTGTTTTACTTTTTCTGTCAACACATTATTTCCACAATCTCTCATTCGACCCTTTTCTCAATACCTTAGTGTTTTACAAAGGTATGCTTAATTTAATTATTGTGCCAAAACCCGGAGTGGAATTAATTTGCATCGATCCCCCTAAATCTGAAATTCTTTCCTGTATACTGAAAAGCCCGTATGATTTGCTTTTTAACTTAAACTGGTTAGAGTTATAATCAAAGCCAACTCCGTCATCCTGTACTACAATCTCCAACATGTCTTTCTTTCTTTTCAATTCGATATTTAAATGTGTAGCCCTTGCATGTTTGTAAACATTAATCATTAGTTCTTTCACACTTCTGAATAATAAATACCGCGTATTTTCTTCCAGCTTATAACTTTCTTTTTTACCGGAAATGGTCGTTTTGATTCTATGTTTTCCTTCAATTTCTTCCTTCATCCAATCATGAATGCCTGCATACAGCCCTATCTCATGGAGTTGAGGAGGGCTCAAACTGAAAATCGCCTCCCTTGTAGCCTGGTTAGCCATTAATAAAGCTTTCGATATATTTTTGATTTTTTTGCTGATCTGGGTGCTATCCATTTCATCGTTTATTGTTGACAATTGCATCCTTGAAGATGTTAAAAGCTGCCCCACATGATCATGCAAATCGCCCGCAATCTGCTTGCGTGTTTTTTCCTCAGCCAGGGTAAGATCAATGGCAAGTTCCTTCAAGCGTTTTTGATGTTTCAGGATTTGTGATTCTGCCTCCTTTTGTTCGGTAACATCCCTGAAAATACTTTCAATATAGATTGGATTGCCCTTTGCATCAAAAATGAATCTTACATTGGCAGAGGCGGTTATTATACTTCCATCTTTTTTAGTGAGCTCAACTTCATAATTCTGTAAACTTCCTTTTTCTTTTATTTTTTGAACCAATTTATCCCGGTCTGCCGGATTAGTATAAAAGGTAGATAGGTTTTCGCCCAAGACCTCCTCAATAGTATAACCAAGTAAATTGAAAATGGATGGACTAATTAAAATACAATTTCCCTCTATATCAGAACGCATGAATACATCGGTAATTGAATCAAATACGCCCCTGTATTTTTCCTCGCTTTCTGCCAGCTTGGTTATTTTCTGTTTAAGCCGTTTGTTCAATGAGACATTAATAAATAGATAAAAAAGAATAATTATTAGAACAAATAAGGTGAAAATAAAAGCCCATTTTATAATATCTTCCGGACTGATTTCGTAATCAATCTCAACTGAAGACCATTTATTTAAGATAGCCGTCTTTTCTACCGCTAGAATATTGGATAGCGCTTTATTAAAAATATTTCGTAACTCAGGCCAGCCGTTCCTAATCCCCATAGCAAAAGGATGGTCGGATAGTTCACAAGGACTGGCCACCTTGAGGTTCTTCAATCCAAATTCGTTAATCATAGCTGGGGTGGAAATCAAATCGCATATGAATGCAGTTGCCTTTCCCAATGATACTGCTCTAAGTGCCTCCTCATAATTGTTGAAAACCAGTAGATCAATACTCGGGAACTTCCCAGCAAGATTTCTGTGAACGACATAGTCCTTTACAACCGCTAAGTTTTTATCGAAAAGTTTTGCAATTGAAGAAATAAAAATATCATCGTTCCAGGTAAATATAAATCTATGTGAATTCATATAGGGTTTTGAAAATAAAAAGATCTTTTCGCGATCTGGAGTTGGCATAATTGCCGCCACGAGGTCCGGTCCTTCATGATCAATTAATCCTTGCAAAACATCAGCAAAATGATAAAGTCTGTTTTCAAACTGAAATTTAATCCCAGTGTTCTTCGAGACTTTATTAAGTAAATCCACAGAGATGCCAACCACCCTGTCAACCTTTAGATAAAAGTATGGCGGGTGTTGCCAGTAATATACACGGATGGTATGATTTTCGGCAAGCCAGGATTGTTCTTCCTCATTCAGTATAACATTTTGAGAAAACAAAGGAGAAGATACAATTAGATTAAAATAAGCGATTATGCAAAATAACCTCAACCTAAAGTGATTTTTCTTGAATTTTAGAATCTGTTCAATCTTTGTGAAAATATTCTTTTGATCTTTCTTTGTCATATTCTTAATAATACCTGACTTGCAATAATCAAATCCTTTCAAAGGACTCATGTTAACACTTTTAGATTAATTAACAAGATCAGTTGAATTAATACTGGTAATATAATTTTTCCATTGCAAATTTTGGTCTTTGTGTTGGCATGTGCGATTTGCAATAGTGTGCAATGCGCATTGGCTTCTCAAATTATTACATAACAAAAAAGGTCTCCAAAAACAAAATCTTTCCAGACAGTCAATTTTCTTAGTATATGTTCTAATTCTCGGTTCAATATTTTTAATTTATACCCTTCTGTTTCTTCGCCTTGCAAGTTACGGTGAGTATAAGAATAGTAGCGGATTTCAAGGTGCTGACCTTTCAGTTTTACACTAAATTTTTTTAAAAGATAATAGCTTGGATTATAGTACTAAAACCGCTATAATTCTTAAACATTGGGCTCATTGTCCTATGTTTCAATTTCTTTCTTTTCGACTGCCATTCTGTAGCAAAATATTGAAGAAATCAATGTAAGCGGAGTGAAAATAATCATTTCCAGAAAATTGTCAGAAAATAGATTCCCTATTGTGTTTAAAACAAATATTGCTGTCAATATCCAAAGTAAAATATTAATTACTCGAATAGGAATGTTTGTCTTTATATATGCCCCTTTAATTAGAATCACTGCATAAATTATTAAATTAACACCTATTGAGATTGTCTCGAAAACATACATTTGAGATTTGGTTTCAAGACGACCACCCCAAGCAACTTGATATGGTATTAACTCAACTAAAATAAGTAAATGATAACACAGTACTAATGTCAAAAGAATTAGCATAGCGTTTATTGAGAATTTTAAACTTATCTTTTTTATCATATTCTTAGTACCAATTAAATCCTATTCCAACATTGAAAGCCAACCCTGTCTTTCTTCCTTCTGGAACATATATAATGAAATAGCCATATTTTTCTGTACCCTCAGTTGCCTTATTAACTTCATTTTTCTTGAACATTGAACCCCCGATGAAAATCGGGGCAGGCTAAACCTAAAGGTAGCAATTCTTTGAGTTAGCCTCAATAATTCACAGGAAGAATGCGATACAGGAAACAATGAATTGATTATCTGATATTTACAGTAAAGTTTTGACATAAAAGAATACCCCAAAAATGAGGAACAAATTATTAATGAATAATAAATCAATAGGGTTACCCATTTAGATCGCATTTGATTTAATCATTGCATAGCTCACAGGTTCATGTAGTACACATCTTTCAATAATTTTATCTAAGATTGAAATCCTATGATTTCTCC
>JAJRQP010000377.1 GCA_024280195.1 Bacteroidota bacterium
ATTTAACGGTAGGTTAAGAGAAATAAAACCTAACTGAGAATTGTACGAAAACTCTTGCTCGGTTAATTTTCTAGCATTCTGTACTTTCTCGTATTCAATAGCCTGTTGGAAGGGTCCTGGAGAAATCACTTGAGAACTCAAGGTTGCAACAGCATTGTTAAATGATCGAATCAATGGTTGTGTAGATGCCCAGTCGTATAAACTATTTGCAGAATTATCAGGGAATTCTGAAGGACCAAAACCTCCTGGACTACCTTGACAATTAGCAGCAAGTCCTTCTCCTAAATCAGAAAAAGCGACAATATTTCTTGAGTTTTGTGTGTTATTTGTTTTATTGGTCAACCAAACCTCCATTCTAGTGATACTTACGGTAGAATTAACAATCGGCAAGGTTGACATTCCTTCGTCATAATGATCGTGGAAATATAAATTGATGAAATAATGACGATTTGCTTCGTAATTATCTGCCCCTAATTCAAAAGGTTGTACTTGTGCCTTTCCTTCAATGTTAATTTCTTTTCTTTTTCCTTTAGAGGATGCAGCAATTAAATCAACCAATGTATTTCCAAATTTCATTTGAGTCGTAACCCCAAATAAAGTTTGAGAACCTTGAATTAGAGAGGTTGGTATATCAAAAGAGACGTTCCCCAATCCTATTTTTTGCATTATTTGATCCTCGCTTCCTGTGTATTCTAGTTTAGAAACATTGTCAAAATCGAAAGCTGCTTGTGTGTTATAACTCACACCTAATTTTAGCTTCGTTCCGATTTGTCCGACTAAGTTCAAGTTAATTTGCTGGTCAAAATCAAATCGAGTAATTTTTCTTTGCTTAACTGGAATAAGAGGATTGTCGTATCGAGAAGAATTTACACCAAATGACAGCTGCACACTTCCTTGTGGACGGATCGTAATTTGATCTGACCCAAAAAAGTTCTCAAACAATTTACTTGGAACCTTTATTGGAAACTCCATTGGTTGGTTCTCTGCAGTCTGCTGGTCAATTTTATCCTTCCAGTTTTCTGACATTGATTTTTTTCGCTCATAATCGAGGTATTCTTCGAGCGTCATCATAGAAGGGTTTCTGAAATACATGTCTCGATTACCTATCGTTTCTTTAAAAACGTAAGTTCCGGTAATCGGATCGTAAACGATTGTTTGCGTAACAGAAGACGGATCTCCAAAATCAAAACTTTGAGTCCCTGATTGCGTTGGGTCAGAATTGTTAGTGATAGGAAAATGCAAAGAATCTTGCTGAGCGGAAGACCATCCAGAGAAGATAAACAGTAGGATTACTGTTAGTTTCATATGCAGTGATTCGATTCTTATCAAACTATAAAATTTTCAAGGCTCCTTTAATTAATTCTTCAACAGATTCATTACCTGTTGCTACTTTATCAATTGCTTTTTCAGCAGATTTCTTGTCAAAACCTAGAGAAGTCAATGCTGTTAACGCATCAAATTGATTCGTATTGTCCGAATTAAATATATTTTCAGAAGAAAAGGCCATTTTTAACATTTTGTCCTTCAAGTCAATGATTACACGCTGTGCCGTTTTTGCACCTATCCCTTTTATCGATTGAATTGTTTTTGCATCTTCAGAAGTGATTGCGCTGGCAATTTCTCCAGGCACCATTGATGAAAGCATTATCATTGCTGTGCTTGGACCTATTCCTGAGACAGAGATTAAATGTCCAAACATTTCTCTTTCAATTTTATCCGCAAATCCATATAGAATTTGGGCATCCTCTCTGACAATTAACTTGGTATAAACCAATACGTTTTCGTTAGAACCGATTGTACTAAAAGTATTTAACGAAACTTTCACTTCGTAACCAACACCGTTGCAATCCACTACAAAATCAGTTGGATTCTTTTCTACTAATTTACCTACTAATTGTGCAATCATATCTTTTACTTGTTTTGCGCATCAACAACTGCAACCTTAACCATGTTTATAATTTCTCTCACTGAAGACCCTAATTGCAATACGTGAATCGATTTTTTCAAACCAACAATCACTGGCCCAATTGCATCTCCCTCCGTCATTTCTTGCAATAACTTATAGGCGATATTTCCTGAAGACAGATTAGGGAAAATCAATGTGTTTACTTTTTTGTTTGCTAAATCAGAGAATGAAAACTGTTCATTCATTAATTCGCTATTCAATGCGAAATTTGCTTGCATTTCTCCATCAACAATTAAATTGGGGTCATTTTCTTTTATCAAAGCAACTGCTTTTGACATCTTCTTTGCATCCTCTCCAATAGAAGAACCGAAGTTAGAATAGCTCAATAGTGCAACACGAGGGGTTACTTTAAATTTTCTAATTGTTTTGGCAACGTTTGATGTAATCTCAGCTAAATCTTCCGCTGTTGGATTTAAATTAATCGTTGTGTCGGCCAAAAATAGAGGGCCTCTTTTCGTGTTTAAGATATACATTCCTGCAATTTTAGACATTCCTTTTTGCAACCCGACGACTTGCAAAGCAGGCCTAACGACATCTCGGTAATTTCTAGTAATCCCCGAAACCATTGCGTCAGCATCTCCCATTTCAACCATCATAGCACCAAAATGGTTCCTTTCGCGCATCAATTGCTTCGCTTCAAACTCAGTAACTCCTTTTCTTTTTCTTTTTTCGAAGAATGCTTCTCCAAAAAGTTGACGCCTTTCTCTTTCTTCATCGCATTTAGGATCAATGATTAGTGCTTCCTCTAATTCAATGTTGAACTCTTCAATCAGTGCTTCAATTTTATCTTTTTTACCTAACAAAATAGGAAAAGCAACACCTTCTTCAAAGGAAGTTTGCGCTGCTTTCAGAATGTTTAGATTATCTGCTTCCGCAAAGACAACTCTTTTAGGAGAACGTTGTCCTTTCTCTGTAATATTTCTAATTAGTTTATTATCAAGGCCTAAGCGGTTTTTTAGTTCCATTTCATAAGCATCCCAATCTTCAATAGGCTTTTGAGCAACACCAGAATCCATAGCTGCTTTTGCAACTGCAGGAGCAACGTAATAAATCAATCTTGGGTCAATTGGTTTTGGAATAAACTGCTCTTTTCCAAAGGAAATGTTTTTTTCTCCGTATGCTTCAATTACTTCTTCGGGAATTGTTTCTTTCGCTAAGGAAGAAATTGCCTTAACCGCAGCAAGTTTCATTTCTTCATTGATAGTTGTCGCTCTTACATCCATTGCCCCTCTAAAAATAAATGGAAAACCAATAACGTTATTGACCTGGTTTGGATGGTCTGAACGACCTGTCGCCATCAAGATGTCCTCTCTAGCATTCATCGCATCTTTATACGAAATTTCAGGATCAGGATTTGCCAAAGCAAAAACAATTGGATCTTTCGCCATTTTTTGAATCATTTCTTTCGAGACAATCCCACCTTTAGAAAGACCGATGAAGACATCTCCTTTTTCAAAAGAATTCTCAAATGAAATGTCTTTTTTATGCGTCGCGAAAAGAGCCTTATTGCTATCCAAATTTTCTCTGCCTGAATGCAAAAGTCCTTTAGAATCAAACATGAAAATGTTTTTCACGTTTGCTCCGAGAGAACAATACAATTTAGCGCAAGATTGAGCAGCTGCTCCAGCACCCGAAATGATTATTTTTACTTTTTCAATTTTTTTATTTGCAAGTTCTAATGCATTCAATAAACCTGCAGAAGAAATAATAGCCGTCCCGTGTTGATCATCGTGCATAACCGGAATGTTCAATTCCTCTTTCAGTCTTCTTTCAATTTCAAAAGCTTCTGGAGCTTTGATGTCCTCTAAATTAATTCCTCCAAACGTAGGAGCAATCGCTTTAACCGTTTGAATAAATAAATCAGGATCTGATGCATCCACTTCAATGTCAAAAACATCGATGTCTGCAAAAATTTTAAAAAGGAGTCCTTTCCCTTCCATTACCGGCTTAGATGCTTCAGGACCAATATCTCCTAATCCCAAAACAGCTGTTCCATTAGAAATCACAGCTACTAAATTCCCTTTGCTCGTGTATTTATATACGTCTTCTGGGTTGTCTGCAATTTCAAGACATGGGTCTGCTACTCCAGGAGAATAAGCTAAAGATAAGTCTCTTTGAGAAGCATATGGTTTTGTTGGGACAACCTCAATTTTTCCAGGTCTACCTGAAGAGTGGTAATCGAGTGCGTCTTGTTTTCTAATTTTTGCCATAACAGTAATTTCAAGCCGATAAAGATACTAAAATCGAAGGAGTACTATGCTTTAAAATAAAAAAAAGCCAACCGAACAAGTCGATTGGCTTTACTATTAAGATAAATCAGATGTTTATTTAATAACAACATTCTTTACAGTCTTCTTATTGTTAGAAGACATAACAATCATATAAGCCCCTTTAGCAATGTTTGCTACAGAAATACTCATTGTTTGTTGACCAGAAACGTTTGCAAGTGATTCAGAATAAACTGAGCGTCCTTGTAAATCAATTAATTCAATTGAATAATCACCGCTTATTGCATTAAAGTCAATGTTTAATATATCAGAAGCAGGGTTTGGATAAACAGATAATTTTTCGTTTTCTAGTTCTTCGATTGCAGCTGCAGAACCAGCGCTTGTTAACTCCATTGCTCCAAATAGCTGAGAACCAAAATCAGATGCATCAACTGTGTGAATTAAAGTATTTGCTCCGCCCGTTACATCATAAACTTTTAACGATTTTCCAGCCCCCCAAGAGTCACCGTATCCATCTATTAATTTCACTTTGTAACAATCCGTTCCAACAGGTAGTGTGTAAAAATAAGATGTTGTTGTACTGTTCGGAATGTTTCCTGAAGAAAGAATAGAAGTCCCTGCGCCATTGTAAAGAATAAATGATGACGGATCAGATGTTCCGTACTGATCCATACTTGCATCGATTCTAATTTTATCCGTATTTGCTACAGCACCACCATTAAAAGAAGAAGCAATTGTATTGTTTGCAGTAATTGGATCTGTATTTCCATTAGGATCTGCTACCGCAATTGTCAAATTGTTAGACGCTTGATAAGTAAAAGCAGCCGCAGGTAAACTAACAACTGTTTTCTTATTGTGAGTGATATTACCTGTCCACGCGTCTGTTGAAGCGCCTCCATTAACACCATAATTAGAGTTAAATGCTGTCAAAGGAGCTGACCCATAAGAAGCTACTAATATCTGAGGTCCAAACGAACCTGCTGCTCCAATACAATCCTCATCCTTTAAAGAAGTGTTATAAATAATTCCTATTTCATCTGTATTAGGAAAGTTATTATAGGCCGGAGTGCTTTTTGCTGCAGTTAAAATATCACCTTGAGAAGTCGTTGACATGAACGCAAAAACTTTTATAGCTCCATTCTCAA
>JAJRQP010000378.1 GCA_024280195.1 Bacteroidota bacterium
AATACGGTGTTTTTGGTGAGAAAAACATCAAAATCTCAACATCAAGGTAACAAACCCCACATCTATCCGTTAATAAGTAGTACGGTATTTGCTTACACCGCACGTATTATCACGTAATTTTGTTCAATGCTTAAAAAGCGATTCTTTAAAGTTTTAAAATGGATTGCGGGAATTTTCCTCAGTTTATTCTTGCTGATTTCGCTTGCGCTGTATTTTTTTAAAGACGACATCATCAACGTGGTCATTTCAGAAATGAATGCCCACCTAAAAGCAAAGGTCGAGGTTTCTAAGGTTGACCTCGCTTTTTGGGGCTCCTTCCCAAGCCTATCCGTCGATTTTAATAATGTGTTTATTCAAGATAGTTACGAAGGTTCTAGCAATTTAGACACTTTACTTTTTTCTAAGAAAATCAGATTCAAATTCAACCCAATGGATTTGATGAGTGAAAACTATACTGTAAAATCAATTGAAATTCGAGATGGAACGTTAAAAATGAAAGTCAATGAAGAAGGTATTGTCAACTATGACGTTTTTAAAGAAAGCAATGATTCTACCGAAAATAAAGCGTTTGATCTCAACTTAGAGGAAGTGCTTTTCGATAATTTTGGTTATGCATATCTCAATCATGCGACCAATCAAGAATATAGAACGTTAATTCACGAAATGTCGCTTGAGGGTGCTTTTAGTTCTGCTGTTTTTACGACAAAAGCGCAAGCCAATCTACATGTTATTGCGGCAAGAAGTGGAGAGGTGACCTTGATTTCTAATCAACCTGCGAGGTTAAATATTGCTGTGAATGTCAATCAAGATTCCTCAACGGTTTCTATTCCGGAATCCGTGATTCACATTTCAGAATTACCGTTTAATTTTAGTGGAGAAGTGAATGACGATGGATTTGCATTCAACCTGAATGGAAAAAATCTAAACATTAAAGATGCCGCAAATCGACTTGCCATGAAAGAGGTTGATAATGTGAAACGTTTTGAAGGGCAAGGGGTTTTAAAATTTAATTTAGATTTGAATAAATCTGCAGGATTAACAACCCCATTAAATGTTACCTGTTCATTTGGTGTCAAGAATGGTAACTTGAGAATTCCTGCTTCTAAAATTGCATTGAGCAAACTAAAATTAGAAGGTTATTATTCCAATGCAGAAGGGAAAAAGAAAGAGAAATTAGAATTGAAAAACATATCTTTTCAAACGAAAGGCGGACCGTTTAAAGGAAATCTGCTATTGACAAAATTTGAGGCACCTATTTTTAAGGGGAATGCAAATGGATTGATTGACTTAGCTGTGCTTCATGCTTTATTCTCCGTTCCAAAGGTTGAGCAACTAGTTGGCACCGTTGACTTGAATTCTAATTTTCTCGTACAAGGGAATCCGAACCTAGACGGAACGATGGGGTATGACATCAAAAAATTGGAAGGAACCGTTCAGTTAAATAATGTTTCAACCAAACTCATTGATGATAAACGTGTCTTTGAAAACATTGATGGATTGGTTTATTTGCGAAACAACGAAGCGGGTATTGACGATGTTTCTTTGAAGATTGGCAATTCTGACTTTCTGCTAAAAGGAGTGTTTAAGGATGTGGTAAATTATTTTAAAGGTTCTGGAAACCTTGTGGCGAACCTCGATGTGAAAAGCAAGAATATTTCGTTGCAAGATTTAGGAACGGATTCTAAGGAAGAGAAAATTAGGAGAGATAGAACATTCATTCTCCCCAATAATATCAAAGGAAAAGTGTTTTTAGATGTGACTAAGTTGACCTATGAAAATCATTTGTTCGAGCAAATAAAAGGGAACATGACCATTCAAGAACGGACCATTAATTTTCCGAGAGTTGCTCTTGTAAATGGTGGAGCAGCTATTCATGGTTCATTGACAATTGAAGAAAGAACACCGGAGATTTTTTACATTTCAAGTCAGCTTGTTTCAAAGAACATTAATTTTAAAAAGCTGTTCAAAGAATGGGACAACTTTAATCAGGATGTTATTAAGAGCAGTAATATAGAAGGATCTGCACAAGCAAACATTAATTTTGAAGCACCGTTTGATATGCGAGGAGGAATCATTTCCAATGCCATTCGTGCGCAAATTGGCTTGCAAATTGACAATGGTAGATTGAAGAATGTGGAAACCTTCGCAACAATTATCAACAGTCTAAAAACATCAAGTTTAAAATCTATTCTCGGGAAAGAAAATATCAATGACTTTGGAAGAAAGCTAAAAGACTTGCGATTTGACCAATTGAAGAATACGATCATTATTAAAAATGGAGTTTTGACCATTCCATCGATGTCGATTAATTCTTCTGCAATAAATATTGAAGCATCGGGGAAACATACTTTTGAAAATAAAATTGATTACCGTTTTGGCTTCCGTTTTAGAGATTTAAAAAAGAAGCAAGAAAGTGAGTTTGGAGAAATCATCGACGATGGTTCTGGATTTAGAGTTTTTATGAGAATGTATGGAGACTTGGATAATCCAACCATTGAATGGGACAGAGAATCACGCAAAGAAATTGCAAAGCAGAATAGAGTAGAGGAAAAGAAGAATGTGAAATCAATTTTAAAATCTGAATTTGGATTGTACAAAAGTGACACAACTGTTAAAGAATACATCAAAGATGTTGGACCAAAAGAAGAGTTAATCATTGAATTTGACCCGGTTAAATCAATTGACACAATTATTGAAAATAAAGAACCCAAGAAAGATAATAAAATGAATCGATGGCTCGATAAAATGAAAAAACAATCCGAAGCAGAGAAAGAAGAAGAGTTTGTTATTGAATGAGGCAAGGGTTCAATGGGTTAATGATTTAAGGAATGAATGATTCAAGGATCGTTAATTATTCCTTTTAATGAGAAAATAGATTTCTAATAAACCTCAATAAGTTGATTCTTTAAATCCATTATTATAAATCAAATTACTTCATCAATTGCTAAGATTTAAATTACTTCAAAAAATTGAATTATGAGTGTACCCTTTCCCTTTATTCATTAATTTAGCAATTGTGAACGTCAACATTGAATCATTCATTCCTTAAATCATTGAATAATTAAAACATGGGATTAACAAACAACGATATTATAAAGAAACTAAGAGTAGCACTAAAACTTCGAGACGATGACATCGTAGAAATTTTAAAGCTAGTAGATTTTAAAATCAGTAAGAGCGAACTAGGTGCATTCTTCCGAAGTGAAGATCATCCGAAGTACATGGAGTTGCAAGATCAAATTTTGCGTAATTTCCTAAACGGATTGGTCATATATAAAAGAGGCCCGAGAGAGAAAAAATGATTTAATGAATAAATGATTCAAGGGTGAAGTCTCTTTTTTTTAAGAGCCTCACCTACAATGAGCATCCATTAGAACATTAAATCCTTAATTAACTACCTTTGCATCCATTAGAACATTAAATCCTTAAATCATTAATTAACTACCTTTGCATCCATTAAGAGCCTCACCTACAATGAGCATCCATTAGAACATTAAATTCTTGAATCATTAATTAACTACCTTTGCACCAATGATTAAAATCCGCGACATAGAATTGGGAGATTTCCCATTGCTTCTTGCTCCTATGGAAGATGTAAGTGACCCGCCTTTTCGAGCGTTGTGTAAACGTTATGGTGCAGATTTAATGTACACTGAATTTATTTCTTCAGAAGGTCTCATTCGTGATGCAGCTAAAAGTGTTCAGAAGTTGGATATTTTTGAATATGAACGACCGATTGGTATTCAGATTTTCGGATATGACATCGAAAGTATGAAGCTAGCAACGGAACTCACCGAGAAAGCAAATCCGGATATCATTGACATCAATTACGGTTGTCCTGTCAAGAAAGTTGCTTGCAAAGGTGCAGGTGCAGGAATTCTCCAGGATATCCCAAAGATGGTTAAAATGACTCGTGAAATTGTGAAGTCAACCAACTTACCTGTTACTGTTAAAACTCGTTTAGGATGGGACGAAAGTTCTAAGCATATTGTAGAAGTTGCAGAACGGTTGCAAGATGTTGGCATCGAAGCTATATCAATTCATGGTAGAACGCGCAAGCAAATGTACAAAGGCGAAGCGGATTGGTCATTGATTTCTGAAGTCAAGAATAACCCAAGAATAAAAATCCCCGTTTTCGGAAATGGAGATATTGACACCCCTCAAAAAGCATTGGAGTACAAAACGAAGTACAATGTTGACGGGATAATGATAGGTAGAGCAAGTATTGGTAATCCATGGATTTTCAACGAGATTAAACACTTTGTTAAAACAGGAGAAATTCTTCCAAAACCAACAATCATTGATCGAGTCGATGCAACAATCGAACACCTTGAAATGAGCGTGAAATGGAAAGGTAAAACCTTAGGTGTAGCAGAAATGAAACGTCATTATACAAATTATTTCAAAGGAATTTCTCACTTCAAAGAATACCGAATGAAATTGGTTACTTCTTTCGATTTAAACGAAATTATGGATACCTTAAATTGGATAAAAGAACACGAAGCAGAATTTAAATTGGTGGAGTAGTCGCAATACCTTTTCAGTTTTCATCTTTTAATTCTAAACTTTTACTTCCCTTCCATTATCTGTTCCAACGTCCATTCTGCTGCTTTATCTAGGTTGTAAAATATACGTGTCGGCTTATTTGGACGGTTTACTTTCATGTAAAAATCAGCCATTATTTTCTGTGGTAAAGAATCAATCACAATGGCATCTGAAAATGTATAATTATTGCCACTTGATTCTGCAGCCCATTCTCTAATTTCTGGTTTGATGTCTGAGAAAGAACTGAATTGAAAAACATTATAGAACCGTCCTCCACCATTTTTGTTAAGGAAATCGTACCCAACATTAATCAATTCCATCCCGACTTCATTGAATTCAGGAACAATAACATGGTAAACTCTATTCTCATAAAGACGATAAATGACACCGTTATTCTCTAGCTCAGCTAGAAGAGGAGAATGGAATATGTTCGTTATGTCTTTATTTGTTGTCATTAGAATAATAGTTACCTTAGCAAGGTTAAAATTACAAAAAAATGCAACGATATCAAAGTTATGTTCAAGGTCAATGGATTGACGGACAAGGGAGTGAATTAGATTTGTTTAATTCGATAACAGGAGAGAAAATAGGTGAAGCATCAAGTTTAGGATTGGACTATGAGTCTATTCTAGCTTATGGGAGAACAACAGGAGGAGAAAAGCTACGAAAAATGACTTTTCAAGAACGTGGTCGAATGTTAAAGGCTCTCGCATTTCATTTGTTAGAAAAGAAAAGAAAGTATTACGAAGTAAGTGCTTGGTCTGGAGCAACAAAAGTGGATTCTTGGATAGATATTGAAGGCGGAATTGGAAATCTTTTTGCCAATGCATCTTTGCGTCGTCAATTTCCTGATTTACCGTACAATGTGGATGGTGTTGCAGCGCCTCTTTCTAAAGAAGGTTCTTTTATTGGTCATCACATCATGGTACCGAAAAGAGGAGTTGCTGTTCATATAAATGCGTTTAACTTTCCAATTTGGGGAATGTTAGAAAAGATAGCTGTCAATATGATGGCAGGTGTTCCTTCGATTGTGAAACCATCTGAATTTACCTGTTATTTAACCGAGGTAATGGTGCGTGATATCATTGCTTCTAAAATTTTACCGGAAGGTTCTTTGCAATTAGTTGTTGGAATGGGACGAGGAATCATTGACCATGTTTCATCTGAAGACGTAGTTACTTTTACAGGTTCTGCAAAGACAGGTAGAATCCTTAAAGCAATGCCGCATATTGTAGAAAATAGCGTTCCATTTAACCTGGAGGCAGACTCCTTAAACGCGACAGTTCTAGGAGAGAAAGCAACTCCTGATACTGAAGAATTTAAACTATTTATTAAGGAATGCACTAAAGAAATCACGGTAAAAGCTGGGCAAAAATGTACGGCTGTTAGAAGAATATTGGTTCCTGAAAACTTAATAGATGAGGTTCAACAAGCAATTGCAAGTCGATTAAGCACGACAACAATTGGAGACCCTTCTCAAGAAGGAGTTAGGATGGGGGCTTTGGCAACCAACTTACAAGTAGAAAGAGTTCGGGAGAATGTAGAATTATTAGCAAAATCGCAGGACATCGTTTTTGGTGACCTCGATAATTTTGATGTTGTTGGAGCAGATAAAAATAAAGGAGCTTTCTTTTCTCCAATCTTGTTTAGAAATGATGATCCATTCAATAAAACAGATGTTCATAATATCGAATGTTTTGGTCCTGTCTCGACAATTATGCCTTACAAAACAATGGATGATGCCATCGAACTGGCTCGAATGGGGAAAGGTTCACTGGTCTCATCAATTGTAACACCTTGTGATAACGAAGCAAAGGATTATGTCATCAATGCAGCACATATGCACGGAAGAATTCTTGTGTTGAATAAAGA
>JAJRQP010000379.1 GCA_024280195.1 Bacteroidota bacterium
AAAAAAAATGGATTTTCAATTAGTTTCTGATTTTGAGCCTACAGGTGACCAACCAAATGCCATCAAAGAACTAATTGAAGGGATTCACAATGATGTTCCATTTCAAACTTTACTAGGTGTAACTGGAAGTGGAAAAACATTTACCGTAGCCAACGTCATCAAGAACTTGGATCGACCAACATTGATTCTTTCTCACAATAAAACCTTGGCCGCACAGCTATATGGAGAATTCAAGCAATTCTTCCCTGAGAATCGAGTGGAATATTTTGTCTCTTATTATGATTATTATCAACCCGAAGCTTTTTTACCTGTTACAGGAACCTACATTGAGAAAGACCTTGCCATCAATGATGAGATTGAAAAACTACGCCTTTCTTGCACCTCTGCCCTACTTTCTGGGCGAAGAGATGTCATAGTTGTTGCTTCAGTTTCTTGCATATATGGTATTGGAAACCCAGAAGAGTTCGCAAAAAGCATATTACATATTAAAAAAGGAGAATTACTTTCTAGAAATAAATTCCTCTTTAAGTTAGTGGAAAATTTATATTCCAGGGCCAATCAAGATTTTGAAAGAGGAACTTTTCGTGTAAAAGGAGACACCGTTGATATTTATCTAGCCTATGCCGATTATGCCATTCGTGTAGAATATTGGGGAGATGAAATTGAAGCAATAGCCTCCATTAACCCCAAAACGAACGACAGAATAGAAATTTTTGATGAAATTAGTATCTATCCTGCAAACATTTTTGTGACCAGCCCTGATACAACTAAGAAAGCAATTGATATGATTGGCGAAGACATGGTCTTGCAAGTTGAGCAATTTAGAAAACAAGGAAAGATAGAAGAAAGTGAACGCTTAAAAGAACGAATCACTTACGACTTAGAAATGATTCGAGAATTGGGTTATTGTTCAGGTATTGAGAATTATTCTCGTTATTTTGACATGCGTTCTCCAGGACAAAGACCTTTCTGCTTACTCGATTATTTTCCTCATGATTTCTTAATGGTCATTGATGAAAGCCATGTAACATTACCACAGGTCCGCGCAATGTACGGAGGTGACAGAGCAAGAAAACTAAACCTTGTTGATTACGGTTTTAGGTTACAATCAGCCATGGATAATCGACCTCTAAAATTTGAGGAATTTGAATCTTTGCTCCATCAAACCATTTATATTTCTGCCACTCCTGCCGACTATGAACTGGAGAAGTCTGAAGGAATTGTTGTAGAGCAAGTCATTCGTCCAACTGGATTGCTAGATCCTATCATCGAAGTTAGACCAAGTAAAAATCAAATTGATAACCTCATCGAAGAAATCCACAAACGAATAGCAGTGGACGAAAGGGTTCTTGTCACAACATTGACAAAAAGAATGGCGGAAGAACTGCAAAAGTATCTTGACCGATTAGGAATTCTTTGCCGATACATCCATTCTGAAATAGATACAATTGAACGCGTTGAAATTCTTCGTCAGTTGCGTTTGGGAGAATTTCATGTGTTAATTGGTGTCAACCTATTGCGTGAAGGACTTGATTTACCTGAGGTTTCATTGGTTGCAATCATTGATGCAGATAAAGAAGGATTCCTGAGAAATGAACGTTCATTGGTTCAAACGGTTGGTCGTGCAGCTAGAAATGTGAATGGAAAAGTAATTTTTTATGCTGACAAAGTGACCAATTCTATGCAACGAACAATGGATGAAACTGCACGTAGAAGAAAGTTGCAAGAAGATTACAATACAGAACATGGTCTCGTTCCTACGGCATTGAACAAATCGACTAAGAAAATATTAGAATCAACGAAAGTAGCTGGTGATGATGGGACCAATCCTTATCAAATTGATGATACCTATTCTGTTGCAGCAGACCCTGTTGTTCAATACATGAGTAAAGAGCAACTGGAGAAATCAATGAAATATACACAAAAGCAAATGGAAAAAGCTGCTAAAGATCTTGATTTTATTGAGGCAGCAAGATTGAGAGATGAATTGATGATGCTGAAGAAGAGGTTGAGGGAAGGGGGGAAGTGAAAGGTGAAAGATGAAGTAGGCTCCTGTTAAGAGTGTGGAGTGATGAGATTGAAGTAAGAAACGGACATCGAGCGGGAGTCGAGATGGGAGTGTGGAGTGGTGAAAATGAAAGATGAAGTAGGCTCCTGTTAAGAGTGTGGAGTGATGAGGTTGAAGTAAGAAACGGACATCGAGCGGGAGTCGAGATGGGAGTGATGAATGTAAAATGAAAAATGAAAAAATTATGAAAACAAAATTAGAGCAATTGAGATTTTTAGCGATAACAGAAGGAGTTTCTTATTTACTTCTTGCGTTGACAATGCCATTGAAATATATGTATGAAATAGGGATGCCCAATAAGGTAGTTGGAATGATTCACGGTGTTCTTTTCATCCTTTATTGTGTGTGGATTTTAATTGTTGCGAAGAAAAATAATTGGAGTTTCTTGAAAACGTTGATTGGCTTAGGAGCTTCAATTCTCCCCTTTGCAACTTTTATTTTTGATGCGAAGGTGCTAAAAAAGGAAGCATAAAAAAACGACCTTGTGCAATACAAGATCGTTTTTTAGTGGTTAGGAATTCTATTAATTAATTGTCACTGACTTTGTTCTTACAGTTTCGTTCATAATCCAGTATGGATTACCTCCAATTGTTTGAGGATCGTAATTGATTCCTACGATTTGAACGTATCCAGCTCCTGCACCGATTGTTCCCATATCAGCAGCCAAAAATGTATGTGACATTGTTCCTGCTGGTTCAACGAAATACAAAGTACCATTTGGTCCAATTACAGAATAATAAATTGAATCTGCATTTGAAATTGCAGTTGCTGTAACTGTATAATCTGCTGACGTTGATGGTGCAGATGGTGTAAAATCATCTAAAACAGCAAAACCAATTGTCGTTGACGCAGTAAATGCTGGCCATGTTCCTCCAGTCCCTGTCCACGCAAGAGGGCTTGTAAATGTAATTCCTGTTGGCATGGTAACACCTGGTGTAAATACGTAAGAATTATTTGTTTGCATTGTTAAGACATCTCCGTTCGCATCAATTGCACCCGCAGTTTCATTGGTTACTCCTCCATCATTTGAAAAAGTTGCTACTGCAGTTCCAATACTTGTATCAATGTTAATTCCACCAACGTTTGTTGTACTCAATGATTTAATTCCAACTAATAAACCATAACTTCCTGTAAAAGTTGGAGAATAAGCTCCTGGTGCTGCTGCAGAAGGAGTTGGTGTACTCGGAGTTGCTGCGAACTCACACGATCCATCATCAGAAGATGCTGCTGCGTTATAATTGATTGCTGTTGAATCTGTACAACCTTTCTTCTTACAGGAAGTAAAACCTCCTACTGAAAGTGCAATGACTAATGTTGAAACGATAATTTTCTTTGTTTTCATAATGATCTGTTTTTGTTTGATACAAATGTATATCACAAATACAGATTCTGAAATACGTAGAATGACGTATAAATGTTATTTCACATAGAAAGATGAGGATAAATCACCCACTTTAATATAATATGCACCCGTTGCAAGAGTTGAAACATCAATTACTCTTAGCAATTCATTTTTAGATTGAACGAAAATTTCTTTTGTAATATCTTGACCAAGAAGGTTAAAAATTTGAATCTGATTTTCATTATCATCTTCTAATTGAACATACAAATAACTGTCAACTGGATTAGGATACATTATTAAGTTATTATCTAAACCTATTGAAATGCTTTTTAGATCAGAGTACTCTACGTTATTATTTAAGTCAAAAAGTAACAAACGATAATATGACTGACCTGATAAGGGGTCATTATCAAAATCGAAGTATTCAATTGTTTGTGTGCTATTACCTGCTGCAACAGTCTGAACAACATCTTCCCAATTAATCAAGTCTTTTGTCTTTTGAACAATAAAATGACTACTATTAATTTCAGAGGCAGTCACCCAAGACAACTCAACCTGTCTTTTACCAATTAGAGTAGCGTCAAATGAAACTAACTCTATGGGTAAGACTGTCAAGCAATTTCCATTCATCGTTGCTCCACAAGTAAGTCCTGTCGGATCAGTTATGTTTATTGACCAATTATTTCCATTTGGAATATTGCTAATAACAATTTGTTGAATTCCTGTTGCGTTTATTGAAGTCGGAGCAACTGTTCCTCCAGTTGCTGTTATAGAAAATGCTGTAGCACCATCTTCGTCAACACTAATATTATACGTACCAAAATCAACGTCCAAAGTAACCGTATATGGGGATCCATCGCATAATTGGTCATTAACAGGAGTGATTATTGGTCGAGCATGAATATCAACAGATGTAGGAGTTGTACTTGTTGTATTACAAGGGGCAGGTCCAGCAGAACCATAATAATCATAGTAAGTGTAAGTAATAATACTGTTCGGCCCGACAGATGGTACTGAAGGATCAAATTCTCCATAACTATTCGGAATGGTAATCGTTCTTTCTAATCCAGTAAAACCTGAGAAGTATGTCTTTGTAGTATTTGCAACATTTGATACTCCAACACCTGACCAAGTCCCTCCACTAACATACTCATGAGAACTCGCAGGTGGAAATACAAT
>JAJRQP010000025.1 GCA_024280195.1 Bacteroidota bacterium
ATAAACAATGACAAACCCCTTAGTGACAATACCCTCATATCAGCTTTAAGACGTATGGGATATAGTAAAGATGAATTAGTACCGCATAGTTTTAGATCAATTTTTAGTACTATTGCTTATGAAAAAGCAAATGATACTAACGGTCATCACTATACAGGAGAAGTTATAGAAGCTTGTTTGGCACATAAGGAACAAAATAAAATAAAAGCTGCATACAACCACTCTACCTACAAAGAAGCTATGCGAGGTCTTATGCAATGGTATGGTAATTATTTAGAAGAAACCAAAAACTTCAAAGTAAGCCTTTTAGCAGAATGTTAAAAATATTTATATATTCCAGTATTCTTTCCAATAGTCAATATCCTCAATACCCCCAAGTTGATCATAATATTCAATCAAGTCCTTAAAAAATATAGAACGAATCTTACCTATTTCCTTCTCATCTGATATCTTCTGCCAAAGATTACTTGCAAATGAAATATGATTAAGATCTTTGGAATGATACATAAAACGTTTTCGCTCAAATTTTTCAAATGGATTTTGCAAAATACTGCGTTTCATTAAGGCGTCGTTGTCAAGAGATTCACGTTCCACATACGGGCAATTCTCTCGATCAACTTTAACACCATTATCAAGTCTTGATTGATAAAACACTCGATATTCTTTAGTTAAGTCATCAAGATTACATTCACCATTGTGATCAACTATTTTCAACATAGAAAGCATCATAATAATTTTATAGGACATTGAATAATTTCCCTCATTAAGAAATTCATAAAAGTCATCATATTGTGTAGATTCATCGTGTATTTTTAGATTCATTCTTAAACGGATTTTCTCTATTTCATCAGGAGCATAATAATTTAATTTCTTACGACCTACAGGGATTGTAACTGATGGAATCACTTTCTTATTTTGAACCCATCCCCTCACTGTTCCGGTAGATACAAAAAGTTCTCGCGCTAACTGTTCATCACTTAAATAATCTACATACTCTTGTTCAAAAGTGAAAATATTAATTTTTTCAAGTTTTCGTTCTTCTTCATACAATCCAGCAAGTATTATTTCTTCATGTGTAAATTTTTTATCATCTGGATCAAGTACATTTGACCAAGGTCTATAGTTACCTATGCCCAATAAAGCATGAATACTCCAAGGGGAATTTGTAAAAGAACCCATACCACCGTAATTATCAACAACATCAATCACGTAAAGAGCCTCTTTATCTTTATATTTACGTGTTCCTCGCCCCAATTGTTGTGTATAAAGAACTTTAGACATTGTTGGACGTGCCATAACGATAATAGATGTACGAGGTGAATCCCATCCTTCATTGAGAAGTGAACATGTAGTTAGAAATTGAATTTTTCCATTTTGGTATTCTCTTACATATTCAGATGACTTTTTGTCTTTTCCACTAACGGCTTTACAAGAAATACCATTTTCCTGCATTCGTTTAGCAAGGTCTTGAGCATGTTTTACGGACACACAAAAAATAAGTCCGGATTTAAACCCGATATCTGATCCTATAAAATATCTTTTCAGGGTATCTACTACAAGCTGATCTCTTGAAGGTACAACCACACTCTTTTGTAAATCTGTCGCAACATAATCTTTACCATTAAAACGAATCTCACTCAGATCAATATTACTTTCTACTCTAAAGGCTTTTATAGGAGCAAGTAGATTTTGTTCAATGGCATCAACCAAGCTCAAATCAGTTTCATATTTTCCAAAAATATCTTCTAACTTCTTTTCATCCAATCGTTTATCGGTAGCAGTAAGTCCAAGCAATGAATCTGGATTAAAATGCTGTATTACTTTTTGAAGCGTTGGTGCTACTGCATGGTGAGCTTCATCTACAGCAACATACTGAAAATGTGTTGATGAAAACTGTTGGTAATTTCGACTTAACCATGAATACGTTTGAATCAATATTTGAGCATCTGCATCTGATCCAATGACAATCCCCTGACTTAATCCTTCATCATTAAATCGTTGTGCAACCTTTTTAATAGTATCGTCTCTTAATTGTCGTGACGGCACCATAATCAAAGTTTTGCAAGCAGGTACTCTTCGATGCATGTTTAAAATATCTGCAATCATGATTTCAGTCTTACCTGTACCGGTAGGAAGAACAACTAAAAAATTTGTATCACCTTTTTTTCTTTGTTTATTTATTGCACTTAGTGCCTCAGTCTGATGAGAGAAGAGTGTGATTTTCCTTGTGACTGATAATTTTTGGCTTAAAAGAAAATCTTTAGAATCACCAAAAAACTTTTGTATTTCATCTCTAAAATTCTCTTTAAATTTCATACCTTCAAGAGACCATCTAAACACTTTATACCCATAAGAAACTAAAGAGTTTTGCTTAATTAGTTGACGTTGATATTTTTCTTTACCGGTGATAATCGGATGGTGATAGGTTTCACCGTTTTTTTCAATAGCAATGTTGTATTTTTTATGTCGAATAAGATAATCAATCCCACGTGTTTGCCCATTAATATCAATTACCGGAAACTCTCTTTCAACTTTATCTAATGATTCATATCCATAAGTTTCAATAAACGCTTGCTCAAAATAAGCTTCAGGTATGGTTGGATCAATCTCAACCAATTGTCGATTTGTACCACTAAACTTAATTTTATGATCTTCTTTATCAATCAGTAAATAATTATTCAATTCTTTTTTCAATTGAGCAATATCATATTCACTGTCAACAACAAATCTATAAACAGATCTATAAATAAACATTAAATTGTTTTGTTCTTTAGTATACTCTGTGTAGGTAAAAGGAAAGTCACCATTACAAATTTGATGATCAATCAGAACCGCTTGCTTATCTGGATTTTCAAAGAGTAGTCCTCTTAATGTCGATTTCTTTTCTTTAAATCTAAATGCATCTAAAACCTGTATGAGTTTAGATTTTAGAATTTTGTCTATGTCTTGGTATGTATTCATATTTTTATTTCTTTACAATGCAGGTCAGCCAAATAATGCCGTCACGATCCAGCCCATCACCATTTTTGATTGTTTTGATGAGCTTGAAACCTTTGGAATAACAAATGTCTAACCAATTGTCTTTTCCCATCGTTAAAAAATGTCTTCCATTTTTATCTTGACTATTTTCATTTACATCATCTCTTTGTATTGAAACGGAGAAGACAAAAGATCCACCACCTTTTAACATATCATAGGCTTTGGCGAAAGTACGATCTATATCCACTTTTTCAAAATGCATCAAAGTCGCAATAGAATACACCCCATCAAAAGATTCATTTTCAAAATCTAATCCTTCAGGAACTTTTCTTACTTCAAAACTGTCTGCCAATTCAGGATGAAGAAGCTTTGCCTCTTTGACCATCTCTTTAGAACCATCGATGGCTACGATACTGTACCCATGCTCATGCAAGAAACTTGCATCCCTACCCGACCCGCACCCGATCTCTAATAAATGTGCATAGAGAGGAAAGGTATCTGAGAGTAATTTCTGCACTTCATCGACATTGGCAGACTCATAGCGTTGCGATAACGCCTGTGCATTCTTTTCGTAATAATTTAAAGTTTTATCAATCACTCTATCCAATTTCCTTTCCATGAAGCAGATTCAATTAATTCCAATTAAAAAATAAAAGTTTACCTACTTTTTATTCATTTTATCCAAAAACTCCTAGATGAAAAATAATCATATCCCACAATCAACTTAGCACCTCTATACTTTATATACTTATTTCTATTGAAAAAAAATTAAAGGAACTTTATGATTGTTAAGTTTTTCAGTAATGCAAAAGGTGGTGGTAAAGAGGGTATAGACTATTTACTAAATGATATTAGAGTACATGACGGAACCGCCTTTGTACTTCGAGGCAATGAGCATACAACCAGAGCAATTATTGACAGCATTTCAAGAAAACAGAAAGTGACTATGGGTGCTATAGTTTTTGAAAAAGAACAGATATCAGATGAGTTCAAAGAACAGCTTATGACAAATTTTGAAGAGTTACTTTTTCCCGGCATGAAGAAAGACCAATACAACATTTTATGGGTACAACACTTAGATAAAGGTAAACTTGAACTTAATTTTGTCATCC
>JAJRQP010000026.1 GCA_024280195.1 Bacteroidota bacterium
ATTTGTCGGTACTTTGTGAGAAAGAGGAAAGTGTTTTATCAAAATTTTATCATCTTCGAAAGCAATCCCTGAAGAAGTAGTATCAAGCGTGTGAACATTAATTTCGAATGCCAATCGAGAACCTCCGTATTGTAATTGCAAGTTAAGAATTTGCTTTAAACCATCGGGTCCGTAAATTTCAATTGATTTTTTTCTACCAAGTAGATGCATGGAACTCAATAAACCTACCAATCCAAAGTAATGGTCTCCATGAAGATGCGAAATTAAGATATGTTCTACCTTTTGAAATTTGACTCCGTATTTACGAAATTGAACTTGGGTGCCTTCTCCGCAATCAATCAAAATATTACGACCTCGACATTCTACATATTGAGAAGTTGGATTTCTTGTTTTTGTAGGCAATGCAGCGCCACTTCCTAGAATGGTAACCGTAAAACTCACTTACTTAATGATTCCAAAGCATCTTTTTCTGAAGAAACAATTGTAAGAACTTTATCTAATTGCGCAATCTGAATCAATTTACTGACATTCTCTTGAAGGCCACACAATACAAATTGACCATTGGTATCTTTGCACATTCTGTTAGCGATAAGAATCGCACTCAAGCCTGAAGAATCACAGTACTTCGTTGCGGACATATCAATCACAATATTGTTAACGCTCTTCTTACTTAAAATCAGCAATTCTGCTTTCAATTCTGGAGCATTTCCTGCATTTAACTTCTCAATATTTGTCTTAACGACTGCAGTTTCTTTATTCTGATTGACTATAAAATCCATTGTGCATTGGTTTGTTTCTCAAAAATAACAAATTATTGCAGAATAAGACTACAAAAAACGTCAGCAATTACTCTGAACAAATGAAAATTAAATGCTTAAACTAGAATGATGTTAGTCTCGATTAATTTTAGAAGCCAAAAGATAAATAACGGCCATTCTCACAGCAACCCCATTCTCAACTTGATTTAAAATAATAGCTTGATCAGAATCGGCAACCTCACTGGTTATTTCCACCCCTCTATTAATGGGACCAGGATGCATTACCACAATTTTCTTAGAAAGGTTATCTAAAATCTCTTTGGTCAAACCATATTGCATTGCATATTCTCGAATGGATGGGAAATATTTAATGTCTTGCCTTTCTAATTGAATTCTCAGCATATTTGCCACATCACACCACTCTAACGCTTTGGCTAAATCATGTTCCACTTTGACTCCGAGCTCATGGATGTATTTGGGAATCAAGGTTGTCGGTCCACAAACCATTACCTCTGCCCCTAATTTTTGCAGGCAATAAATATTAGACAAAGCAACTCGAGAATGAAGAATATCCCCCACTATAACCACTTTTTTCCCTTCTACCTTTCCTAGTCTTTCTCTTATAGAAAATGCATCCAATAAAGCTTGGGTCGGATGTTCATGTGTTCCATCTCCAGCATTGATAACTTTTGCATCTATTCTTTCTGCAAGAAATTTTGCAGCACCAGGACTTGCATGGCGCATGACCACCATGTCAACTTTCATCGAGAGAATGTTATTGACTGTATCAATTAAAGTTTCTCCTTTCTTTACAGAACTACTTGCTGCAGAAAAATTAACAACATCTGCAGACAACCTCTTTTCTGCAAGTTCAAAAGACAATCGCGTCCTTGTCGAATTTTCAAAGAATAAATTTGCGATGGTAATATCTCTGAGAGAAGGAACTTTTTTAATAGGTCGATTAATCACCTCTTTAAACGCATCTGCTGTTTTAAAAATGAT
Source organism: Bacteroidota bacterium (assembly GCA_024280195.1). GTDB lineage: Bacteria > Bacteroidota > Bacteroidia > Flavobacteriales_D > Crocinitomicaceae > UBA4466. The sequence continues at coordinate 1,761 of JAJRQP010000026.1, forward strand.
TTCAATGTCATTTTTCGTTAATTCTTTGATACCTGTTAAATGATCTACGCTTAATCTATCCATTCGTCTCGGGTGTAAAAAGTACTACTTTATCTTGTCCTTCAATTTCTCTCCATTCTACAGAAACCCTTTCAGAGCTCAAGGTGTCAACCTTTTTCCCAATGTAATCAGCTTGAATGGGTAAATCTCTTTGAAAACGTCTGTCTATCATTACTAAAAGTTCAACATCTTCAGGCCGACCAAAAGCTAACAATGCATCTAGTCCTGAACGAATTGTTCTTCCTGTATAGAGCACATCATCCAAAATAACCACTCTCTTATTTTCTATAACAAAATCAATGTTTGTCGCACTTGGTATAAGTGGAATATCTCTTCTTCTGAAATCATCTCGATAGAAAGTAATATCTAAATTTCCACAAAGAACTTTCTTCTGAATAATTAGTTCTAAATGCTCTTTGATTCGAGTTAACACATTAATTCCTCTAGGCTGAAGTCCTATTAAAACGGTGTTCGAGAAGTCGTTGTGATTTTCAATTAATTGATAACAAAGTCGCTTGATTGTAAGTTCAAAGTGTTTTGAATTTAAAATGACTTGGTTTTCCATTGCAACAAAGATAAAAGATTAATCTAATCTATTTATGAAAAAAAACAAAAAACCACAACTAAACCGATTAATTGTGTACTTTTGATTCGATAATTAAAATTAGTAACCGTTGACTCAATAATAAATACAGTTCAGGTTTTAATTTTAAAACTACGAAACATTTTTCCTAAATTTAGGTATTAGTTAGTAGTACAAGAAGACTCATAACGAGTTTTGTTTGTTTTTGGTTTAGGTTAAAGGTAGCCTGGTTTTATGTATTTCATTTTTCTTTCGGATTTATTGGTTGAATTCGCTTTTTAGACATAGAATCAGGCCCTTTTTTTGTCCAAAAATTAGTTCCCACCTTTCTTTTTAACAGAGAATCCTTCTTTTATTAGAAGATCATAAACCTTATCTTTAAACTTCCCTTGGATAAGGATGTCACCATCTTTCACCGCTCCTCCAACACCACATTTACTTTTAAGCATTTTTGCTAAATCTTTCAAATCCTCATTTGTTCCGACAAAACCCTCAACAAGTGTAACTTCTTTTCCTGCTCTTTTTTTTCGATCAATAGAAACGTATAAATTTTGCGCATTGGCAGCTAACGTTTCTAACTCTTGTTCATCATCGTAATCGAAAGAATAGTCTGGATTTGTTGAATAAACAACGTTAATTTTTTTCTTTTTTGCCATTAATGAGATTTCTTTTTTAGATTTCGAATTGAATAAAATTCTTGGGAACTTGTTTAGTTACTTTTTGCTATTTTAATTTTGAACGTAAACAACATGTTTCCATCAGACAGAGCATAATAACTATGTTCTAGAGGTTGTCCAGATTTCATTCTAGTGGTAATAAAGCCTAATCCTGCTCCACCTTTTTCACTAATGTATTCATTAGTTAATACTGAAAGGTATGTTTCTTTCAATTCTTCTTTTGAATAACTATTGATTTTTTCAATGTATTTATCAACCTTTTGAAAATCATCAGGATTAATCACATTGGCAAATGAAAGACAAAAACTATCTGGACATTCAGAAAGAATTAAAAAACTAAGTTGTCGGTCTGCTTCATCCTTTTGTCCATGCAATCGAATATTCTGAAGACCTTCTATTAGAATTGAAAAGATACGTTTAACAATGCCTTTATCTGTTCCTTTTGACAATAATAAACTTTCAGCGTTTGCAGAAATACTGCTCACAAGATCTTGAGAAAAAGAACCATAATGAGAAATCAAAGCCTTCTCATCTTTCGATGAAACAACTAAATCATATTGATTTTGATATATTTCTCTAATTTCTTGTGAGGTCATTTATCTATTTCTTTTATTAAAAACGGTATTACTTATTTAAAATTATACTGATAGAGCCTTTTAATACTTTTGTTTCAGAATTATTGGTATCAATAATAAAGAAATAAGAACCTACGGGTAATAATTTCCCTTTATATTTTCCATCCCATTGATTTCCACTATACGGAACCGTTAAAGATGATGCATGCTCATAAATTAGATTACCCCATCTATTATAAATTCTCACAATATTATCAGGATAAGTATCATCTAAACCTGGCATCTCCCATGTATCATTATTAAAATCACCATCTGGTGTAAACGCAGTCGGAATAATAACCTCACAATCATTTATTGTTACATTAATTGTACTTACAGGACTTAAACATCCATCGACATCATCTTGCACGTAATACGTTGTTACTCCAACAGCATTACTAGGATAAACTGCTTGACCTGTACCTACTAAGTCTAATAAATTTAAAGCTGGATCATCGTACCAATACAAAGTGCCTCCTGCTGTTCCTGTACCTGTCATAAAATCAATGATAGCTGTAGCACAAAGATCTAAATCTGGACCAAGTACTGGTGCCGATGGAATAGGATTAACAACGATCGTTTGTGTTCCTGTAGCTATAGAAGGACAATTCCCGTCTGTTAAACCAGTTAACACATAAACACCTGGCAAATTACCTAAATTAATTGGAGAACTTCCGCTTGTGATTTGTTGTGCAGTCCCGTCTAAGGTAAAATCAAGTGTCCAATTAGGATTTCCTGACACATTCACAACAATATCTGAAACAGCATCTCCTTGACAATAAACCCCTCCACCTGTCATAGAAGTGACTCCTGGTATTGCATTAATTGTTACGTTAAAACTAATTTCACTAGAGCAACTTCCATTTCCATCATATACCCAAACTGTTTGAGAAGAAGTAATAACTCCTGTAATAACAGTACCACCTAATGCTTGTGAATTATTATAATATGCTTCACTTCCTGTCAAGTTAGTTCCTGCAATTGTAGGTAGAGAATAATTCCCACAATTAACAACGTTAACAATTGGGTTTAAAACTGGAATATTTATTATCGTAATATCTAATGTCGTTGAACTAGCACATAAACCAGCAGTTGGTGTAAATGTATAAGTTGTTGTACCAACTGTTGTAGTTGTAACTGCAGGTGCCCAAGTTCCGGTAACTCCATTCGTAGAAGTGGTTGGTAAAACTGGCGCTGTTGCATTCTGACAAACATCTGCAATCGCTGCAAAGGTCGGTACAGTTGGCGCAATAACGGTAATATCTAAGGTTGTAGAACTAGCACATAATCCAGCAGTTGGTGTGAACGTATAAGTTGTTGCACCAGCAGTTGCAGTAGAAACTGCAGGTGCCCAAGTACCCGTTACTCCATTCGTAGAAGTGGTTGGTAAAACTGGTGCGGTTGCATTCTGACAAACATCTGCAATCGCTGCAAAGGTCGGTACAGTTGGCGCAAGAACGGTAATATCTAAGGTTGTAGAACTAGCACATAATCCAGCAGTTGGCGTAAACGTATAAGTTGTTGTTCCAACTGTTGTAGTTGTAACTGCTGGTGCCCAAGTTCCCGTTACTCC
>JAJRQP010000027.1 GCA_024280195.1 Bacteroidota bacterium
AATGAAGGGGGCCGTTAGCGTATGGTAATGCGGCCGTTACTGTAAATTTTTCTTTGCTCATTCTGAAATGATAGAATTTGTGAAATACAAAGATAATTGATGGATTTGATTTACCTAATATTTTTGAGAGAAGAAGCTAAAAGCAGTACGGACAGGTCGCGACCTGTCCGTACTGCTTTTAGCTTAAATTTCTACTTCTTTCTCTATAAAATGAATTCCGTATTGATTCAACTCTTCTAAAATAGGTTCGTAAATTTCCTTTTTAATCGGAAGTGTAACCCCTTTGACTTTTATTTTCCCATTCAGAATCATTTTGCCAGAAATTGCCGCAGGTAAACCAACTGTGTTTGACATTGAAGTATAAACTTGATCTTCTCCAATGTTTATCATATGAGAAGTGACTAAGTATTTTTTACCCTTCAATTCATATTCAAATTTATGCCACATAACGAGCATATCTTTATCTCCTGAGTCTAACACCCATTTCTCTTCGATGATTTTTTGTAAAAATTGTGCGGGAGTTACATCTTTTTCAAAGGATAAAACATCATCCTCAAAAATTCCTAACCAAACTAATTTATCATAAATGATATCATCTTGGTCAATTTTCATTTGATGTCGCAACTTTAATTCTACTGAATCTGTTGGGTGATAGGGGAGGAAAGAATTGATAAATTCACGTTTCGACATGTTTTTACTATTTTCTAATACATAAGTATCATCTGTTGCTCCTAATTGAACAAAAATGTTCCATGCTTTAGAAAATCCTTTTCTTCGAAGGGTGCCTCTATAAATCGTTGGGATACCTTGAAGACCATAAGTGTCTCGGTAGGACAAAGAATTCCGATTGGCATATCCTTCAAAGTCACCGTAACCTTCGATAGAAATAATTTCTGTTCTTCTAAAAAGTCGGTTGTATGGGATGTATTTATATTTTCCTTCTTGGATAAATTTTGCGGCACCACCTTGTCCAGCCAATACGACATTTCTAGGATTCCATGTCAATTTATAATTCCAAGGATTATTGTCAGATTCAGGAGCGATAAGTCCCCCTGTAAAAGATTCAAATGTCACTAAATTACCACCTTTTTCTTTTATTGCATCAATCACATTCATAGCACTCATGTGATCTAAACCTGGGTCAACACCTATTTCATTCATAATCACTATTCCAGCATCTTTCGCAGCTTGGTCAAGTGCTTTCATTTCTGGCGAAATATAAGAAGGTGTGATGAGGTTTGTTTTTAAATCAATGCAATCTTCTGCAACTCCAATATGAAATCTTGCTGGTAGCATTGACACAACAATGTCCGCTTTTTCTATTTCAGGTCTTCTTTGTTCGGGCTCTAAAGCATTAAAAGATAATGCAACACCATTTGGATGATTATTCAACTTGCTCTTTACAAGTTCAATATCTCTGTCGCATACGCGAATTTGCCAATTGTTCTCCTCAGCGTTTTCTAAAAAATATCGTATTAATGAAGATGCAGAAAGTCCGGCACCCAATATGAGAATTGTTTTCATAGTCTAATTTTTCTTTCTCAAATGTAGAGAATGAATAAACCGTTTCAAAGAGAATGAGGAAGTATTTTTAAGCAAAAAAATGCCTAAGTATTGGATTCTTCTGCTTACTTGTTGAAATAGAGAACACAAGAAGGTATTTTAAAAATGATAAAAAAACGAGCGCAGAAGAATATCTTAACGCTCGTTTTCTAATTAAAGGTAATTATTTAGATGTTTTAATAAATCGCATTCTAATTGTACGACCAGAATTAGATAGAACGATGAAGTAAACTCCATTTTCAAGTTGATTAACAGAAAGTGTATGGTTTGAGATTGCCTCAATACTTTCTTCCGATATTAATCGACCAAATTGATCGATAATTTGAATGTTTGTTGTTTCTGTTAATGGATTCTCTAATGTGATTGTTAACTGATCTGATGTTGGATTTGGGAATAATTTAACTTCTCCAAATACTAAATCTTCTAATCCAACAAAGCTTAAGAATAGTTCGTTAGAGATCCCTGTACATCCATTTGCAAAAGTAACTTCAACAGAGTAGTTTCCAGTTTCATTTGCAACCCATTCTGAGCTTGTTCCTGCAATGATAGGCTGACCATTAAAATACCATTGATAAGAAACACCCGTAACGGTTGTCAATGTATTAGAGTTGTTTGTAATCGTCACTGTTGGAACAGGGTTAACTGTTACGGTAGTAATTGGTGAAACACATTGTTGCTGATTGGTATAAATAACATGTGAACTTGATTTACCTGCCTCAATGAATCCTACACCATTCAAATCAGATATATGCTCAGGCGTGTTAATCATTGTTCCGTTAGGTGAAGAAAGTTGGTCTTCTACATTATTACCAAATCCAAAAACAGAATTATCTGTTCTCATTACCAAAGTAGTGTATTGACCAGCAGAAACCATAGTCGCTCCTTGTATCCCAACTTGAATAGGGGATAGGGTATCATTAAAATTACCAGTTCCTAATTGTCCATAAGTATTTCCTCCAGAAGTAAATACTTTCTTATCAGAAGATAGAAAAACACTATGCGTTGCTCCACCTTGTGCATTTGTAATATTTTTAAGTGGAGATAAAGTTGGAATTAATCGATTGTTCAGATCATTCATTCCCAACTGACCAGAGCCATTATTACCCCAAACGTA
>JAJRQP010000028.1 GCA_024280195.1 Bacteroidota bacterium
ACACGCTTGTCACATAACTTATACCAATCCAGAAACGCATGAATTATTAAAAGAGGGTTTTGATCGTTCACCGATGTTTAATGGAGCAATTAAAAGTGCAGGACCAAGATATTGTCCAAGTATAGAAGATAAAATTAATCGCTTTGCAGATAGAGATAGACATCAAATATTCGTTGAGCCAGAAGGTTGGAAAACAGTAGAAATATATGTGAATGGATTCAGTACTTCTTTGCCAGAAGAGGTGCAAATGAAAGCAATGAAATCAATTCCTGGTTTTGAAAAAGCAAAAATGTTTCGCCCAGGTTATGCGATAGAGTATGATTATTTTCCCCCAACACAATTAAAACATACATTAGAAACGAAGCTAGTAGAAGGCTTGTTTTTTGCAGGACAAATTAACGGAACCACAGGATACGAAGAAGCAGCTTGTCAAGGGCTAATGGCGGGAATTAATGCGCATAGAAAAGTGCAAGAACAAGAAGCGTTTATTCTTACCCGTAGTGAAGCATATATTGGCGTGTTGATTGATGATCTTATTACTAAAGGAACAAAAGAGCCGTATCGTATGTTTACGAGTCGTGCAGAATATAGAATTTTGTTGCGTCAAGATAATGCAGATTTAAGGTTGACCCCAATAGGTCACGCAATTGGTTTAACCGATGATGAGGCCTTGAAAAAGGTCGAAACAAAATTAAAAGGAACCAATACTTTAAAGAAAGCTTTACTGAAAGAAGGGGTAACACCAGAGGTTGCTAATCCAATATTAGCAGCAAAAGAAAGTTCTCCTATTAAGCAGCAAGTAAAATTAAACTCATTGATTACTCGACCAAGAATTGACATAGATGATATTCTTGCAATGAGTGATAAGGTGAAAACGATCGCAGAAGATCTTTCTAAAGAACACGAGGATATTGTTTCTCAAACGGAGATTCAATTGAAGTACGAAGGGTACATTAACCGTGAGGAAGATGTTGCTAAAAAAATGAACCGTTTAGAGAATGTGAAAATCCCTACAGATATGGAATATGGAAAATTGGCAAGTTTAAGTGCGGAGGCAAAAGAAAAGTTGACAAAATTACAACCTGTTACAATTGGACAAGCTTCTCGTGTGAGTGGAATTTCTCCTAGTGATATTTCAGTATTGTTGGTTTTCTTGGGTAGGTAAGTCTAAAAAAACGATTTGTTCGGCCAGAAACAGCCTTTATATTCGTTCTAAGGGCTGTTTAGTTTGTTTAGTGTAGAATCTGTCTAGCACAATAGAGAAAATCAATTAGAAACGTAGATTTTAAAAAACACATAACACACTGATAAATAGTGGTTTAATTAGTTTTTCCTTTTTTCAACTCTCCGTTCTCACCTCTCACCTCTTATCCACCCAATCTCCATTCTCTCTAATCAAATCAATTAGTGCATCAACAGCTTGTGCTTCCGGAACATTTTTTCTCACAACATTTTGCTCTTTGTACAAATGAATTTTTCCAACGCCTGTTCCAACATATCCATAATCTGCATCTGCCATCTCTCCAGGGCCATTAACAATGCACCCCATAATTCCAATTTTTAACCCTTTAAGGTGCGATGTTTTCTCTCGGATTTTTGCGGTTGTTTCTTGCAAATCAAACAAGGTTCTTCCGCAAGATGGACAACTGATATATTCGGTCTTAGAAATTCGTCTTCTTGTTGCTTGTAAAATACCAAAAGAAGTGGAGTTAATTAATTGTGCGGGAAAACTACCCTTCAACCAAATACCATCCCCAAAACCATCTATAAATAATGATCCAAGGTTAGAAGAACTCCATAACTGAAATGTTTCCCCATCCTTTGTGTTCGGAGAGTCTGTAAGAATAACCGAGTTTTTAATAGAATGGTTTGCTAAAACAGCAGAAAACGCTCTGTATAGTTGTGTTTTATTCGTAAAATTACTTTCTAAAATGATAACAGCGCTAGGATTCTTTTTTAAATAAGTCACATCTAAATTTTCTGCAGAATGTTTCACGAAAAACAATTTGCTCGTGTCTAAATCAGCAACCTTTTCTTTTGTAACAAGTGGAAAGTATCCTTTCTTATCTTGGTAATTAGCTTTCCAATTTTCATAAGAGCAAACAACACCTATTGTTCCAGGTAGTTCAAAATCGATCTTTTGTTCTCCAATAAAAACATAATCCGCAGCAGCATCGCTGAGGTTCCATTTATCAAGATTTACAGAATAATTTAGTCCAAAACCAAAGAAATGGGATGGTTTTATATTCTCAACCGAGCTTAAATCTGCAAAAACAACAGGAACATGGTGGTCCCCAATGTTTAGAACCTCGGTTGTTTCTCTTCTTGCATAATGAAAAGGATCGTAAGGCAATTCTATTTCGGAATCATCTATTTCAAATTCATTTAAGTTGGAAGTTTCAAATTTTGCCAATAATTTCTCTGCAACAGGCATTTCTGCTTCCGGTTTTTCAGTCAAAGAAACGCGAATGGTGTCGCCAATTCCGTCTTCGAGCAACGCCCCAATTCCAACAGCAGATTTTATTCTACCGTCTTCTCCCTCTCCAGCTTCAGTTACACCCAAATGCAAGGGGTAATTCATCCCATTTTCTTTCATTGTTGCAACCAACAATCGATATGCCTCAACCATGACCAAAGTGTTGCTAGCTTTCATAGAAAGGGCAATAGAATGGTAATCGTTTTTTATACAAATTCTTAAGAACTCCATTGCGGACTCAACCATTCCTTCCGGTGTGTCGCCAAAACGACTTAAAATTCTATCAGAAAGAGAGCCGTGATTGGTTCCTATGCGCATAGCAACCTCATTTTCTTTACACAAAAGAACAAGTGGAGTAAATTTTTTCTCAATTCTTTCTAACTCTGCAGAATAAGAATCATCGGTGTAATCGTGTTCTTCAAATTTTTTCTTATCGGCATAGTTACCTGGATTCACCCGAACTTTTGCTACAATTCCAGCAGCAACTTCAGCAGCATTAGGTGTAAAGTGAATATCTGCAACCAGCGGTGTGTGATACCCTAATTTAATTAAACCGTCCTGAATATTACGTAAATTTTCAGCATCTTTCTTACTTGGGGCAGTTAATCGAACAATTTCACAACCTGCTTCAATCATACGAATACTCTCTTCAATTGAGCCTTGCGTATCCATTGTGTCAACAGTAGTCATTGATTGAACAGCAATAGAATGATTACCACCAATAATGACACTTCCAATGTGTACCTCCCTAGTGTTAAAACGATTACGTTTAAAGTAATTCTCGCAATAAGTTGTTGAAATTGTTTTTTGATCCATTGATTAGATGTGCTAAAATAGTAAACAAAAGTAACGATAATATGGAGGAAAATAGTGTAGATTAACTGTTAAGAATGGAAGAATGGAAGCAAATATTAACATTTATCAGTTTTTCTTCCACTCAATTGACTTACCTTTGCAGTTAGATTAAAACTAGAAACGATGATTTTAGAAGAAGTAAAATTTACAAAAAACGATAAAGCAGACTTTTACAAGGAGCTTAGAAAGCGTGTTAACACATACTTTAAGGATAATGACATCTCGAAATATGCTAACGCAGCAATGGTGATAAAAACCATTTTTATGGTGTCTTTATATTTAGTGCCTTTTATATTGATGTTAACAATAGTTGAGTCTTCATGGCTGGTTATTTTAATGTGGGTATTAATGGGGTTAGGAATGGCAGGAACAGGATTGTCTGTTATGCATGACGCTAATCATCATGCTTATTCAAAGAAAAAATGGATAAATATTCTCGTTGGAAAAGTGATTTGGATTGTTGGTGGTAGTGACGTGAATTGGAGAATTCAACACAACGTTTTACACCACACTTACACAAATGTAGTTGGAATGGATGAGGATATTGACATCGGTAATTTGATGCGTTTTTCTCCAGGACAAAAACTGTTGAAAGCACATAAATACCAACATCTTTATGCGTGGTTCTTATATGGAATGATGACTATGATGTGGTCAACAACTAAAGACTTTACGCAGTATAAGCGATACAAAGAAATGGACCTGTTGAAGACACAAAAAATCTCTAGTAGAACTTTTTTAGCAACCTTAATTGTTACCAAAGTTGCCTATACAGTTTTAACAATTGGTTTACCATTATTGTTAAGTCCTGCTTCTTGGTGGGTAGTGATTTTAGGCTATATCTTGATGCATTTTATTGCAGGGTTAATCTTATCAATGGTGTTCCAACCTGCTCACGTAGTCCCTACATCAGAATATTCTGAAGTATTAGAAGACGGAAGTATTGAACTAGATTGGGCGGCTAATCAATTAATGAACACAGCAAACTTTGCACAAAACTCGAAGTTGTTTTCTTGGTATGTTGGAGGGTTGAACTTTCAAATAGAACATCATTTATTCCCAAACATTTGTCATATTCATTATAAGAAAATTTCAGATATAGTAAGGGACACTGCATTCGAATATAACTTACCGTATTATTCTTATAACTCTTTTTATACAGCATTAAAAGGACATGCTCAAATGTTATATAGCTTAGGGCATAACGAAGATGCACCCGCGATTCACTAAATGAATATAGAAGAATTTAGAACCTATTGTTTAACTAAAAAGGGAGCGACTGAATCGCTCCCTTTTGGCGATAATACTTTGGTGTTTAAGGTTGGAAACAAAATGTTCGCGTTAGCAGGCTTGGATAACTTTCTGTACGCTAACCTCAAATGTGATCCTGAAAAATCAGTAGAGTAC
>JAJRQP010000029.1 GCA_024280195.1 Bacteroidota bacterium
AAACAGGATATTTAGTTTTAAGTGATGTTCTGTCAAAATTCCCAGCCAAAAACTCTTCGTCTTTTGCCCAACGAAACCTGGCGGTAACTTCTGTTGTTTGAATTCGGGTAATTGTATCATCTACTCCTGTTATTGCATTTGGGCGAAGGTAGTTGGCTATTCCTGCAGAAGTGTATTCTTTCCATTCAAATCCTCCATAGAGGATGATGTCTTTTCGAATGTCTTTTTCGAGGTTAACTCCAATTTTCTCTACAAAAGTAAGCTTATCTAAAGGGCCGGTTCTAAATATTGCTCCAAAAGTAGAGCCTACTGCAGCTGCGGTTGGTGATTGCCCAATTTGTTCAAGGTCATATTTATAATACGTTGAAAGCATCCCTCTTTTTTTTGGAGAAATGTTGTATCGAATTAAACCCGCATACTTGAACCGCTCATCTCCAAATCCATAAGCAATTTTCCCTCCCAACTCTAGTCGTTTACTGAAGTTGTTCGAAGTTCTAAGAGCAAATCCTAAACGAAAAGTTTCAACAGGATTAAAGCTAAATAAGGAGAATACATCTCCAACTTCTATTTTGCCTAACGGATAGTAACCTGTAGTAGCAAGATAGAGTGTGTTCTTCATTACTTTGAAAAAACGAATGTTATTCAAAGAGTCAATCATGTTGTCAATTCCTGCTTCTTGCGTTGAAAGAGGTTCGTGTCGTATTTTTGCCCAATATTCATCAGACCGCATGTTCGCACTATCAAGGACTTCAACGGTGCTTTTTGAGCTGTAGAAATTAAGTGGGTGTTCTACATTGATTTTATAGTTGGTTCTTGTAGAATGCCTTCTTCCGTATAAGCCGTAAACTTTCGTTTTCTTAGTAAGTTTCAGGTCGGCAATCATTTTTTCACTCGTCAACATCCAGACCTCTTTTTCTACTTGTTCAAATTGGTGGGCAATGTGCAATCCTTGAACATAATTAATATTGGTCCAGGGAGAAATGTCCATACTAAATTGCTTAACAGCGTATGTTGTATCGTGAATCCACATCTCTCCTTCAAAAGTCATATCTCCAGTTCTTTTTGGTTTGAACTTCAGTTGATAACACCAGTAATTATCGATAAACATTGAATCTTCAAGATAGAATCGATAAAAATTTCTTGCGTAGTTTGATACGGGACTAATAAAGGACTTGTTAAAAAGGTTAAGCGTGTTGTCATAGATATTAACATCAAGATACATGTCACCAAGAAATTGGCTGAGTTCTAAGTTTTCAATTCCACTAACTCTACTCGCCTTCATAATTTCTTTCTTTTTACGAGGCATTTTATTGTAGTAGTAGTCAGAAACAGATTCGCTTAGAATAACGGGGAGATAGCTTGTTCCGTCTTCTTCAGAATCAAGATAGTCCATTATCATGTCTAGTCTTTTGACAACTTCACGTTCTTTAAAGCGATCATCAATATTGTTTAAGTCCAATTGAATTTTATTGTAAACTTCGTATTCATAAGAGTCCAATTTTTCCTTATTGTTAATTTTTTTATTGGCAATTACTCTTTTATGTAGGCGAGTAGAAGGTAATTCATCTGGAGCACGAGCCACAACTTCTTCGTAATCAGTTGAGAGAATCGGTAAGACAACATTAATAATCTGTGATTCATCTAGGTTCACATATTTTTTCACTTTTAAATAGCCAGAAAAAGAAAAGGTGAGCGTATCTGTTGCATAATAGGTCTCAAAAGAATAATGCCCCAATGTATCTGTAAAAGCACCAACTTTTGAATCCTGAAACCGAACCGTAACAAAGGGCATCACTTCTCCTGTAATTTGGTCTGTAACAATCCCTTCTACAATCGTTTTTTGTCCGAAAGAAGTTGTAGATAATAACAAGAAGAGTAGAATAAAAGTAGTCTTCATAGATGATTTACAATGTCCCAAAGTAAGTAAGAATAACGAATAAATTAGGATGATTGTTGTTGAATTTTCATCTTTTTTTCAACGCGAGCAGAAACAAGGACTCCAGCTTCGTATAGAAGCATGATTGGAATACCAACAATAACTTGACTTATAAGATCTGGTGGAGTAATAAAAGCGGATAGAATTAAGATGCCAATGACCGCATGTTTTCTATATTTTCTTAGAAATGCAGGGGTTAAAACACCTAATTTTGTAAAAAGATATGCTAATACAGGGAGTAGAAACAATATTCCAGAATAAAAAATTGTAGAAAGAATCATACTCATATAAGAACTGATGGTAAAGATATTCTGCAATTGTCCGCTAATTTGATAAGATCCAAAAAATTGAACACAAAGTGGAGCGACGATAAAATATCCAAATGAAATACCTAAAAAGAAAAGAATACTCACGTAAAAGACAATTCCTTTTGAAATCGTTTTTTCTTTTTTCTTAAGTCCCGGTTTTATAAAAGCCCATATCTGATAGAAAATAAAAGGGAAGGCAAGAACAATTCCGCCTAATGCGCTCATCATAAGTGCGTATGAAAACTGACCTGTCATTGTCATACTTTGCATTTTTAGCGGAATTTCTTCTACGCATAATCCAAAATACTGACACATTAAACGAAAAGTGATAAAATCAGGATTCTTCATGGATAAAAATAAATGATCCATTATCCACTCTTGAAAAAACCATAGAACAATTCCAAGTACAACAATTACAGATGCAATTCTAACAAGTCGCCATCTTAATTCTTCAAGATGACCCAAGAAGCTCATATTTTTATCTTCCTCCATAAATCTTTCGTAAAAGTAATTAATCTGTCATAAATGAGCCTATTTGATTCTTATTTTAGAAGAAAATTAAATAAGATGTGTAAAATAACTTGTAGGGTATAAATTTTTAGTATTTTAGATAGTAATTACAGATGAAAAATATTATGGTAAAGCTAGACCTCAAAAAAGCACTGAAGAAATTCTTCGGTTTTGATAGTTTTAAAGATGATCAAGAAAGGATAATTCAAGACGTTTTAGACGGCAACAACACTTTTGTGATAATGCCTACAGGCGGAGGTAAATCGATGTGTTATCAATTGCCAGCATTATTATCAGAAGGGACTGCTATTATAGTTTCTCCTCTCATAGCGTTGATGAAAAACCAAGTGGATGCGATAAGAAGTGTCAGTGATGATGAGTCTGTCGCACATTTTTTAAATTCTTCATTAACAAAGACAGATGCTGCTCGTGTTAAAAGTGACATCACCGAAGGAAAAACAAAATTGCTTTATGTTGCACCTGAATCGTTAACTAAAGAGGAGAATATTCTGTTTTTTAAAGGAATCAAAATTTCATTCTTTGCGATTGATGAAGCGCATTGTATTTCTGAATGGGGACATGACTTTCGTCCAGAATATCGTCGTTTAAGAGAGATTTTTGAAGAAATAACCAATGTTCCAATTATTGCTTTGACTGCTACTGCAACTCCAAAAGTTCAAAATGATATTCAAAAGAATTTGAACATGTTGGACGCGAAGGTATATAAGTCTTCCTTTAACCGTGATAATTTATACTATCAAATTTTCCCAAAACTAGAAGTTGAAAAACAAATTATAAGGTACATAAGAACGATGCAGGGTAAAAGTGGTATCATTTATTGTTTAAGCAGGAAAAAAGTAGAAGAATTAGCCGAGTTATTAAAAGTTAATGGAGTTAACGCGTTACCATATCATGCAGGTCTAGATGCTGGAACTCGAGCAAGGCATCAAGATATGTTCTTAATGGAAGATACAGATGTGATTGTTGCAACGATTGCTTTTGGGATGGGAATTGATAAACCAGATGTGCGTTTTGTGATTCATCATGATATTCCAAAATCTTTGGAGAGCTATTATCAAGAAACGGGTCGTGCTGGAAGAGATGGAGGAGAAGGCGAATGCATCTCATTCTACAGCTATAAGGACGTCGATAAATTAGAGAAGTTTTTGCAAGGGAAACCGGTTGCCGAACAAGAAATTGGGCGCCAGTTGCTCAATGAAATTTCTGCCTATGCAGAGACTTCTGTTTGTAGAAGAAAAATGATATTGCATTATTTTGGTGAAGAATTCGATGAGGTAAATTGTTCCGAAATGTGTGATAACTGCCGACATCCAAAAGAGAAACATGAAGGTAAAGAGAGAATTTTGAACCTTTTGGAAGCAATGGTGACTTTGAAAGAAACGCAAAGAGCAAAACATTATTGTTTATTCCTTTCAGGTGCAAATACTTCTGATATACAAGCTTATAAACACGATAAAATGCCAGGGTTTGGTGTAGGTAAGGATAAAGGCCTTGTTTTTTGGAATGCAGTTATTAGGCAAGCAGTTGTTGCTGGTCTAGTTTCAAAGGACATAGAATCTTATGGTGTATTAAAGTTGACAAAAAAAGGGAAAGAGTTCTTAGAAAAACCCACTTCTTTTATGTTGATTAAAGAACAAGATTATGTTGTTACAGATGATGAACCAATTGTCTCTAATAGTACAGGGGGAGTTTTTGATCAGGTTTTATACGATCAATTAGTTGACCTAAGAAGAAGTCTTTCCAAACAAAAAAACATTCCACCATTTGTAATCTTTCAAGAGCCATCTTTAAAGGATATGTGCTTTCAGTACCCAATTACAATTGAAGAATTAACAAATGTACAAGGAGTTGGTCATGGAAAAGCAACTCGATATGGCGCGCCATTTACAGCCTTAATTAAAGCGTATGTTGAACAGAATGAAATTGAACGCCCTCAAGACATGGTCGTGAAATCTGTTGTAAGAAAGTCAGGTATGAAAGTTCAATTGATACAAAATATTGACAGAAAATTACCTTTAGAAGATATCGGACAAGCTCAAGGTAAGTCAATTGATGAAGTAATAGAAGAGATTGAGCAAATTGTCACATCAGGAACTCGGGTGAATATTAATTACTACATTGATGATATTCTGGATTCTGATTCGCAAGAAGAAATTTACGAATATTTTTCAGAGGCAAAAACAGATGATTTAGGAGAGGCTTATTCTGAATTTGATGGTGATTTTTCGGAAGAAGAATTAAGACTCATGTGGATTAAGTTCATGAGTGAAATGGCTAATTAATTAAAGCAACTATTTTATTGTCAACACCGTCTACAGTTTATTAAATCTATTACTACAATTAATTATGAAGATCCTTTTTATTGCTTTTTTTACTTTTTTGACAAGCTTTTCTTATGCACAATTAACAGCTAATTTTTCAGCAACTCCAACAACCGTTTGTATTGGAGAATCAATTCAGTTTACTGATTTATCATCTGCTGGTAATTCTCCGATAACCAATTGGAACTGGGATTTCGGAGATGGTGGTTCTTCAACTAGTCAAAACCCAACTCATGTATATTCCTTGCCTGGGAATTATAATATTACATTGACGATACAAGCGCAAGATGGTAGTTCTGATTTTGAAGTAAAGCCAACTTATATAACCGTTTTTGCATTGCCTGTTTCAAATTTCTCTTTAGTAGGAACGGCCTGTAACTTACCTTTCAATGCACAGTTTTCTAACTTTTCTTCGAATGGTGGTAATATGTCTTATGCTTGGGATTTTGGAAACGGACAGACTTCAACGGATTTTACACCGAATGGAATTGTGTATAACACTGCTGGTACTTTTGACGTGTCATTGACAGTGTCAAACTCTACAACAGGTTGTTCGAAAGACACCACGATTTCAATTACGATTAATGATTTTAATGGAGGGATATCCGCTCCAGATACAATTTGTGTTGGTAGTCCTGCTCAAATTGACAATGCATCAACTCCTGCTGGAACTTCTTGGCAATGGAATTATGGTGATGCGGGTGTTTCTTTTTCTGAGAATGCTGTTCACACATATACTGCCGCTGGAACATATACAATAACATTAACCGTACAAGATGGGGCGACAGGTTGTCAAGATGTGGTAACTCAAGATATTTTAGTTTTGCCTCTTCCTACTCCAACCTTTACAGCTTCTCCGGTTGTTGGGTGTGCTCCATTAGACGTCACATTTACAAATACTTCTGTTGGCGGAGTAGATTACAACTGGGATTTTGGAAACGGTACTAATTTTAATGGTGAAACTCCTCCTTCTGTGCAGTACGCATCAAATGGGAGTTATACTGTTTCTTTAACCATGACAGATACCTTTGGATGTACAAATACAACGACACAGGCAAATGTGATAACAGTTG
>JAJRQP010000030.1 GCA_024280195.1 Bacteroidota bacterium
CTTCAAAGGACGATTATTTGTCTTCTGCAGCTAATTTCTTAAAGGATATAAAGGAACAAAAAATAGATAAGGCGGTTTTCTCAAGAATTAAGAAAATAACTTACCAAACAACAATAATAGCGTTGTTTAATCAGCTTTGTGAACTCTATCCGAATGCATTTGTTTATTTAGTCTCAAGTAAACATTTTGGGACTTGGATAGGTGCGAGTCCTGAAAAATTACTTCAAGTGAAAGGAAACTTAGCCAGTACAATTTCTCTTGCTGGAACAAAAAAATCAGATGACCTGAGTGAGTGGGGAGAAAAAGAATCATTAGAGCAAGAATATGTAACGAATTTTATCAAAGATAAGTTAAAGGGAGTGATTGTGGATGAGGTAGTTCAGTTTGAAAAGGAAGAATTATTGGCAGGACCAGTCAAACATCTTGCAACGCGTTTTGAATTTAAAATTAAAGCAGGGGAGGAGATGACGATTGCAAATTTACTTCATCCAACTCCTGCTGTTTCCGGATATCCTCAAGGTTTAGCAATGAACTTAATTGAGAAACATGAAAATCATTCTCGATCGTTATATGCAGGAATAATAGGTGTTCTCTCTAAGGATGAAACCAACTTATTCGTTAACTTGAGGTGTTCTCAACTGATTAATAATCAGGCTTTTTTGCATTTAGGAGGTGGTTTTACAAAAGATTCTATCATTCAGAAAGAATGGGAAGAAACGGAAAGTAAAGCCAAAACACTATTAAAAGTCTTCCAAAACAGTTAGTTTTGAAGCAATGATTACAACTGATAAATCTGGAATTGCTTTATTCATCCATCAATGTTATTTGAATGGCATGAAAAATATAGTTTGTTCTCCAGGTTCTAGAAATGCCGCTTTGGTCATTGCTATCGATGAGCATCCAAAAATGAACGCAATTGTTATTCATGATGAGCGTGCTGCAGCATTTTTTGCGATGGGAATGTCGCAACAATTGAAAGAACCTGTCGGTGTTGTTTGTACTTCTGGCTCGGCAATGTTAAATTACTATCCCGCGGTTGCTGAAGCGTATTATCAATGCATTCCATTGGTGGTTATTTCTGCAGATAGACCCGAAGAATGGATCAATCAAGGTGATGGACAAACAATTGTTCAGAAAAATGTGTATGAAAATCACATTCGTTTTGAATGTCTAATTGCTGAGTTTACAGAAAGCGACTCTGATAAGCTTGAACAAATAGCGAAAATTAATTCTGGCTTTCAAATGGCAAATGGAAGTTGGAAAGGCCCCATTCATTTTAATGTTCCGATATCTGAACCGATGTATGCTATTGTCGAAATAGACTCTTTTGATTTCAGTAAAAATAATCAGCCATCCAAATTAGATTTTTCACTTTTTTCAGAAGAAAAAGAGATGATTACGGACGTATGGAATTCGACTGAAAAAAAGTTGATTCTGTGTGGGCAAATGGATAAAAACGGATTGCTTTTGCAACAATTAAATGAATTGGCTGTTGATTCATCCGTTGCTTTTTTGGTAGAGAATACATCTAACTTAAAAAGTAATAAATTCGTTCATTGCATCGACAGAACATTGGCTGGGATTTCCGAAGATGAAATTAACTCCTTTAAACCGGATGTGTTAATCTCAATTGGAGGAGCGATAGTTTCAAAGAAAATAAAATCGTTTCTAAGAAAGTCAAATGTGAAAGCCCATTGGAGAATAGGTGCTGAGTTTCCCGAAATGAATACTTTTCAATCACTCTCGTATTCTTTTGAGTGTAAACCAACCGATTTCTTCTCCGAATTACTAAAATTAGATGTTAAAAAACATCTTTCTTCTTTTGGAAACAAATGGAAACAAAGAGATTTTGAAATTCAAGATAGATTGACTGATTTTAGCCCTTCCATTGAATATTCTGATTTAAAAGTAGTGGAAACAATTTTAGATTACATTCCTGAAGATTCAATTGTACATATGGGAAACAGTTCTGTGGTAAGGTACTGCCAACTGTTTGATCCAATTACATCGTTTAATTATTATTCTAACCGTGGAACTAGCGGAATTGATGGTTGTACTTCTACTGCCGCAGGATATGCTTCTCAATCAAAAAAATGCAATGTTCTCTTAACAGGAGATGTTTCCTTTTTCTATGACAGTAATGCTCTTTGGAATGATAACTTAACAGGAAATCTTAGGATCATTCTCATTAATAATTCTGGAGGTGGAATTTTCAGAATAATAGACGGGCCTTCTTCAACTGGACAGTTAGAAAAATTCTTTGAAGCAAAACATAACTACAAAGCGGAGAAGTTATGCGAAGCTTTTTCGATTGATTATTCTTCAGCTAGAACATTAAAAGAAATAGAAGATGAAATGTCAGCATTTTATCAAGAATCAGAAAATAGAAGACCGAAACTGTTAGAAATATTCACTCCTGCAGAAGTAAATGATAAAACATTGAAACAATTTTTTAACTTTATCGGCAAAGCAAAATAGTTTTTACAACTTAAATTATTAGAATGGGAGATTTATTTACACTAGCCAACTTGGGAACATTATTAATGTTGATTCTTTTACAGGCAGTATTAGGTTTTGACAACCTGCTTTACATTTCTCTAGAGTCTAAAAGAGTTGAGAAGAGTAAGCAGTCTTATGTGAGAACATTGGGGATTGGCATTGCAATTTTCTTGAGAATTGGTCTTTTGTTTGCGCTTTATTATTTGTTGCAGTATTTTCAAGAAATATTTTTTAGCATAGATAACAGCTTCTTCTCTATGGAACTAAACGTTCATAGCTTAATCATTGTTTTTGGAGGATTGTTTATTATGTATACTGCTATTAAAGAGATTTGGCACATGATTAGTTTCGAAGAAGGAGAGCAAGCAGTAGAGAAAAAATCATCCATTGGAAAAGCTCTTTTTGCAATTGTTTTTATGAATGTCA
>JAJRQP010000031.1 GCA_024280195.1 Bacteroidota bacterium
ACCTGTAAGAACTCCATTCTCATTGGCTGTTTCAATTCCCCCAATCACATAAGGAGTAGTTCCTGATGCAGCAATACCTATTAAAGTATCATTTTTATTAATGTTGTATTCCTGCAAGTCTTTCCAAGCTTGTTCGGTGTCATCTTCGGCAAACTCAACTGCTTTTCGCATAGCTTTATCACCTCCAGCCATCAGTCCGACAACAACTCCGTGATCAACGCCAAAAGTTGGAGGGCATTCACTGGCATCGACAATTCCAAGTCGACCGCTAGTGCCTGCACCAATGTAAAACAAACGACCTCCGTTTTTCATTCTGAGAAAACAAGCATCAATAAAAGCTTCAATTTGAGGAATGATTTTCTCAACTGCCAGTGCAACCGTTTGGTCTTCTTTGTTAATGTTTGTTAGCAATTCATTAGTCGTCATTTTGTCCAAATCATTGTGATTGGACGAGGATTCTGTAATTCTATTGGTCATGTCAAATAAGCTTTTTGTTCAGTGTCATTTAGAATAACCTCTACGTGTTCTTTTAAGGTTGTGGAAAGACTCAGTCCAACAAAATTTGCCTTGATTGGAAATCGTCTGTGTTGTCTATCGACTAGTGCTAAAGTTTTTATTGCTTTTGTTGGAAACTGTAACAATTCATTCAGTGCGTATTGCATTGTCTTGCCAGATTTTAGGACATCATCTACAAGAACAATGTAACCATTCTCTAATCTTGATTTATCTTTTGATAAAGTGATATCATTTGCCCATGGCTCTGATTTGTCTACCTTGATTTCAAAGTTGTGTACTGTTAAATCTGAATTTTCTCGGATTACTTTAGAAATTTTACTGGCTAAGACGACACCATTCCCAACAATCCCACCGATAAAAATTTCATTTTCTTCAAAGCAATTCTCTAGCAATTGATGAGCTAAACGATTGATTTTTTGATCAATCTGTAAAGTTGATAGTATTTCCTGCATAATTTTGAATTATTCTAAGCAAATATAATGCTTTAGATGGAATATCATTTTCAAATATTTTGAATACAAAAGAATTAAGTTTCCTATATTGCATTTTTAATTTTTACACCAATTTAGGACAATGCAATTAATTTACCGAATTATATATTCTACAGAAATCAACAAAGTTCTTAGAAAAATCAATAAATTTTTATTACCTGTTTTACCAAAAAAAATAAAATTACCTCCTACAGGCGTGATGAATATTGAAAGTAAAGATGGTAAACAAATGAAACTAAGTTTAAACCAAACGTGTGGTTTAGGCGGTATTATATATTGGAATGGAGGGTATGAGGCATTTGAATACACACCGATTTTCATCAAGTTGGCGAGAAAGATTTCTACTTTTTACGATGTAGGTGCAAATATCGGTTATTATTCATTGTTGGCTTGTATGGAGAATGAGAAGATGGAGGTTGTTAGCTTTGAACCTGCATTAGGTCCTCTTCATTACTTAAAAGAAAATAAGGAAATCAATAATTACGCAAATATTAAAATAGAATCAATCGCACTTTCTGATCAAGAAGGAGAAATTGAATTCTACGAAATAAAGAATAAAAAATACACCTATTTAGAACATTGTTTAGCAGGAGAAAGTAATGCAGGTAGCTTAACTACTGGTCGAAATTTCCAAATTAATAAAGTCAAAACAACAACCTTTGACTCTTATGTGGCAAATAATAAGGTTGAGAACATTGATTTGGTTAAGATTGATACAGAAGGAACAGAACATTTAATTTTAGGTAATGCCGATAAAGTTTTAGGAGGAATGAAGCCCATTGTTATCTGCGAAACTTTGTTCAATCAAATTGAAGATAAATTAGAAGTGATTTTTACAAAATATGGATATGAATTCTATAATCACACTGAAGATGGCTTGTTAAAGGTTGACACAATTATTCGAAAAGAATATGACGGTGTTAACAATTGCTTTTTCGTTCATCCTTCTAAACGTCACCTAATTGAAGAATTCATCATTTCTAAATAATCAATTGTTAACAACCTCTCAAAAACTTAACCGATAAAGTAATTGTCGATTCAGTTTTATTGCATAATTTTGTGTTCGATTTAGCGCTTTTAAAAAGCGAGAGTTGAAACCATTTAATTGAGAGCATAGAATGCCAAAAAACAAGTCAATTAAGTCCGTACTGATTATAGGTTCAGGACCAATTGTGATCGGTCAAGCATGTGAATTTGACTATTCTGGATCACAAGCTTCGAGATCTTTGAGAGAAGAAGGAATCGAAGTCACTCTAATTAATTCCAATCCCGCAACAATTATGACCGATAAGGTGGTGGCAGATAATGTCTACCTTAAGCCTTTGGAGCCAGCAAGTATTGTTGAGATTCTTGAAAAACATAACATTGATGCTGTTTTACCAACAATGGGTGGGCAAACAGGATTGAATTTGTGCATCAAATGTGATGAATTGGGCATTTGGGAAGAGAATGATGTGGAAATCATAGGTGTTGATATTGATGCCATTGAAATTACAGAGAATAGAGAAGCATTCCGTGATTTGATGTTGTCGATTGATATACCAATGGCACCGCAAGAAGCTGCAAAGTCTTTTCTACAAGGTAAAGAAATAGCACAAGAATTTGGTTTTCCTCTTTGTGTGAGAGCATCTTATACTTTGGGAGGAGCAGGAGCGTCTATCGTTCATGATCCAGCAGAATTTGATACTTTACTAGAAAGAGGATTGCAACTGTCTCCTATTCATGAGGTGATGATTGACAAAGCGCTACTGGGATGGAAAGAATACGAGTTAGAATTGCTTCGAGATAATAACGATAACGTAGTTATTATTTGCTCGATTGAGAATTTTGACCCAATGGGGGTGCATACGGGTGATTCTATCACAGTTGCTCCAGCAATGACTTTATCCGATACTACGTTTCAAAAGATGCGTGATATGTCCATCAAAATGATGCGTTCTATAGGGAATTTTGCAGGAGGTTGTAATGTACAATTTGCTGTTTCTCCAGATGAAAAAGAGGATATTATTGCAATTGAAATAAATCCTCGTGTTTCAAGGTCTTCTGCCTTAGCGTCAAAAGCAACAGGTTATCCGATTGCTAAGATTGCTGCAAAATTGGCAATTGGTTATCATTTAGATGAATTAAGTAATCAGATTACAAAGAATACATCCGCTTTATTTGAGCCAACATTAGATTACGTTATTGTAAAAATTCCTCGTTGGAATTTTAATAAATTCCCTGGAACGAACACCGAGTTAGGACTTCAAATGAAGTCTGTTGGTGAAGTAATGGCAATAGGACGTAATTTTCAAGAAGCACTTCAAAAAGCTTGTCAATCTCTAGAAATTGGCAGAAATGGATTGGGTGCAGATGGTAGAGAATTAACAGATCAAAATAAAATTCTTCATAGTTTAGAACATCCGAGTTATGATAGGCTGTTTCATATTTATGATGCAATTAAATTAGGGATACCTTTTAAAACGATACACGAGAAAACAAAGATTGATCCTTGGTTCTTACGTCAAATTGAGGATTTAATTGGTCTTGAAAAGAAAATTGAAAAGTATCATTTAGAGAGTATTCCAAAAGAATTGTTGTTTGAAGCAAAGCAGAAAGGTTATGCCGATAGACAAGTTGCTCATTTGCTAAGGTGTTTGGAATCAGAAGTGTATTCTAAACGCGAAGAGTTCAATATCCAACGTGTTTACAAAATTGTCGATACATGTGCAGCAGAATTTCCTGCTGAGACTCCTTACTATTATTCTACATTTGAATACGAGAATGAAAGTGTTGTTTCTGACAAGAAAAAAGTGATTGTACTTGGTTCAGGACCTAACAGAATTGGTCAAGGGATCGAATTTGATTACAGTTGTGTTCACGGTGTCCTTGCAGCTAAAGAATGTGGTTACGAAACCATCATGATTAATTGTAATCCAGAAACGGTTTCTACAGATTTTGATACGGCAGACAAGTTGTATTTTGAACCAGTATTTTGGGAACATATCTATGATATTATCCAGCACGAAAAACCAGACGGAGTAATTGTTCAACTCGGAGGACAAACCGCTTTAAAGTTAGCAGAGAAATTGGAGCGATACGGTATTAAGATTTTCGGTACAAGTTACGATGCACTAGATTTAGCAGAAGATAGAGGACGTTTCTCTGAAGTATTAGAGAAGAATAACATTCCTTTTCCTAAATATGGTATTGTAGAAAGTGCAGAACAAGCATTGGAATTATCTGATGAATTAGGTTTTCCTTTATTGGTTCGTCCGTCTTATGTTTTAGGTGGACAGAAAATGAAAATTGTCATTAATAAAGAAGATTTAGAGCATCATGTTGTGGATATTTTGAATGAAATGCCTGGCAATCAGATTCTTTTAGATCATTTCTTAGGAGGCGCAATAGAAGCGGAAGCTGATGCAATTTGCGATGGAAAAGATGTGTATATCATTGGTGTGATGCAACACATTGAACCTGCTGGAATTCACTCGGGTGATTCTTATGCCGTCTTACCGCCTTATAATTTAGGTGACTTCGTAATGGAGCAAATTGATGATATAACACGTAAGATTGCTGTTGAATTGAAAACGGTTGGCTTAATGAATATTCAGTTCGCAATCAAAGACGATAAAGTTTATGTCATCGAAGCAAATCCTAGAGCGTCTCGAACAGTTCCATTCATTGCAAAAGCATACGACGAACCTTATGTCAATTTTGCAACCAAAGTAATGTTGGGAGAGAAGAAAGTGAAAGATTTTAATTTCCAACCTAAGAAAAACGGTTACGCGATTAAAATTCCTGTATTCTCTTACGAAAAATTCCCTGATGTAAAGAAAGAGCTAGGTCCAGAAATGAAATCTACTGGAGAAGCAATTCAATTCATCGATACATTGAGAGATCCATTCTTCTTGAAAATTTACTCAGAACGAAACATGCACTTGTCTAAATAATGATTTCTCAAGCGAGCATACCTGGTTTGTTTAGAATGCTATTAATTATACTAGTAGTGATTTTTGTCTTGCGCTTTTTGGGGCGATTTATGGTTGCAAAAAGAAACATGGAGGAAGAACGAGAAATGAATGCCTCAAAAAGAGCTTTTGAGGAAGAGAAGAGGAAGCAATCACAAAATATTGGCAAAACCAAAATTGTAGGTAAGAAAAAAGGTTCTTCAAATATTGAAGATGTCGATTTTGAAGAGATTGATTGATTTTACCAACCTTTATAATTAATTATCGTTACTTGTTATATGATTAGAATTATACTCATTACTTTTTTACTGATTTGTAGCGTAACATTTTCACAAGAACTTTCAACGTATGAAATGTTCTCCAATCATTTTGATTCTGAATTATATACGAAGCAGTTTCAAAGAGAATTTGATAAAAATGGAATTCTAATCCAGAAGAAAGAATATCATGCGTTAACGATTTCTATTTTTGGAATCATGTGTGCAGATAATTTTGTTAAAACGGGTGATTCCTCTTACTACAAACATGTAGTAAATCAATATAAGTATTTTTCGGACCCTTCTAAAATCATCTTGTTTAATGAAGGGACTGAGGCAGGCTTGCCTTATCATAAATCGTATAATGGGTTGAAAGCGCCTTGGTTTTCAGGGATGACGCAAGGTATGGCTGCTTCTTTCTTGTTAAGGTACTATACTTTAACCAAGGATGAAACAGCATTGGATTTAACATTGAAAATAGTTAAGTTTTTGCTCAAACCAGAAAAAGAAGGAGGAGCAATTGGAAAGACACCCGAAGGTTTTCTTTGGATTGAAGAATATCCTAATTGTAAAAGCTCTAAGTCAGTCTTAAATGGGTTTATAAATGGATTACTGGGGTTAAAAGAGTACTTGGTATTTTTTCCAAATGATAAATATGCAAAAGAAGTTCATGATGAGTGCTATTCTTCACTATTCAAAACACTTTCTAAATATGATAAGCCTGCTTGGTCTTCTTATAACCGTAATGGTAGAACATTAGCAAAACATTATATTCGATACCAATTACAAGAGTTTGACCATTTGTATAGTATATATAAAGATGATAGATTTAGGGATCAAATGAGAATTTGGGCAATGTTTGCACATACAAAAAATGACACGTATGTCAAGTACTATAAGAAACCAAATTATGTTTTTGCAGAAAACTTAGTTGTTAATAAGGATGGAGAATGTGTTTATGATGGTCGCAAAGAATTTCATGAGAGTTTGCTAGAGAATAAAATGATTTATTCGACATCTAAAAGGAAACAAAAAGAAATTGAACTGATATTGGGGGGGGGGAGCAACTATTTTGAAGTTTATTTGAATGGATTTGATTTAAACCTAAAAAGTATTGTTGTTAACGATGATGAAGAAGCTAATGTCTCGGTTGAAATAACCAATGATACATTGAAAATAATTAGTTTGACTTCAATTAATAAGCTTGATATTAAGTTTAAAAAGAGGAAAAAAATCAAAAAAGAAAATATCCAATATAGTTACTATGATTATTCTCAATGCAAAGCTCCTATGTTTGCTTTTGTTAATATAAATGCAAAACAAAAATTAAAAAAAGGCGCAACTTATACCATAAATAGTCAAAACGAAAATACAATTAATGGTAGAGTATATTATCGTACAGCAAGTACTAGTAAAGGATTGATGAAGGCAATTTATTCAATTGAAAACTCCTTTCTGTTGAGCGATGATTCTATGACTGCAGAAAAAGATGCCTTCTATGAATTTTTTATCAGCTATGATATTACAGTTCCACAGTCTAAAATTGTGAATTTTAAGTTGAAAGAACAATAGTTCTATTTTCAATCAATTGCTTATATTTATAGCTTTTATAAAACGAAGTTATCGATACCTTATGAGCATTTCAAATTTCCTTAAAAAGAATTGGCAACACTTTGCAGTCATTGCAGTGTTTTTTATTCTAATGTTTACTTTTTTCTCACCTGAATTTGATGGTTATTCTCTCAAACAGCATGATGTTGAGCAATTCAAAGGAATGTCCAATGAAGTTGCACATCACAGAGAAAAATTTGAAGAAGAGCCTCTCTGGACCAATGCAATGTTTGGTGGAATGCCAGCAACGCAAATTTCTGTTTTGTATAATGGAAATGTTTTTCAAAAACTCATTATTGGTTTTATGAACTTTATAGGTGTTCCAGCTGGAATATTCTTATTGCATCTTCTTGGCTTTTATATTCTCGCTCTTTGTTTAAGAATAAAACCAATTGTCGGGTTTATAGGTGCTGTCGCATTTGCATTCGCTACTTACGAGATTGTTATTATCCAAGCTGGACACAATTCAAAAGCAACTACGGTTGCATTGATGGCGCCCTTACTCGGAGCTTTCATAATGGCTTATCGATCCAATTGGAAGTGGGGCGTCTTGCTCTCGGGTTTATTTATGAGTTTTATGCTAGCGAGTAATCACTTGCAAGTAACTTACTATCTTGGAGTGTTACTTCTGGGGCTTGGTTTTTACGAATTATTCAGAGCTGTCAAGTCAAAAGAATTAAAACATTTTGCCATCGTGAGTGGCTCGTTGATTGGCGTTTATTTATTGGCATTGTTTATTAATTACGGCAATTTAACGTTGACCAACGACTATGCAAAGCATACCATTCGGGGTGGAAATGATGTTACCATCAACCCTGACGGAACACCTGCAACGAAAAACACAGCAGGTTTGGATAAAGATTATATCACCACATGGAGTTATGGAGTTGGAGAATCATTCACTTTGTTATCTCCGTATGTAAAAGGTTCTCAATCAATCGCTCTTGGTAATTCCAATTTTGCAGAGATGGTACAGAATTCTGACCGTTCTCGAAAAGCAATACAAGAAGTTCTTTCTGCTCCTTATGGTGTTTATTGGGGGGAGCAACCAGCTGTAGGTGGGCCTACTTATGTTGGGATTGTGATGCTAATTATTATGGTGCTTGGCTTAGTTTTTCTTGAAGATAAACGAAAATGGGTCTTCTTTGGAGTCGGTATTCTTGCGCTCATGCTTTCTTGGGGAAAGAATTTTATGGGACTGACAGAATTCTTTATCGATTACATTCCTGGATACAACAAGTTCAGAACAGTAACCATAATTATGGTGCTAATTGAATTGATTGTACCGCTAATAGCTGTATTGTTTTTAGATATGCTTTTCAAAAAGAGAGAAGAGCTGAAACCAAAGAAAAAAGTGTTCTTAATTACTGCTGGAGCTTTAATGGTGTTCTTACTCGGACTTAAGTTCATAGGTTTAGACGATAATTATTCTTCTAGTAAAGAAAGAGATAATATTGCTCAAATTGAAGTTAATGTGATGAAGCAATTGTCATCACTGACTCCTGAACAACTGGCACAGAATAAAATTGACTTGAACAACCCTCAACAAATTGAAGCAATCGTTAATGGAGAAATGGATAGGGCAGAGGCACAGTTTTCTGCGGTTAAAGTGGTTCGACAAGAAATTTATCAAAGTTCAATGAATCGCTCTATTCTGTTTGCAATTTTTACATTGATTGCAATCGGACTTTATTTCTTTACAACAGTCCCTACAATGGCTGTGGTCGCAGGAATTGCGATTTTAGTCCTAGCTGATTTAGTACCAGTCGGGAGAAACTACTTAAACGCAGATGAGGACGAGAGAACTGGTAAGCTGAAGCATTGGATGCCGAAAGAAGAGGTTGCTTATCCAATTTCTACGATTATGGCTGATTTGCAAATAATGGATGAAGAAATAAAAGACCCAAGTATTCTTAAAGCAATTGAGCAAGGAGAAAAATTAGGAAAAACAAAAGCAGCTGAATTAGAGTACTCAGGCGTTGCAAAAAGAAGAGTTATTGAATCGTATAAATTTTCAGAGCTTAATTTTGCTACAAATTATCGAGTGTTTACCTACAACAATCCTTGGGGAAGTTCTCGTGCATCCTATTTTCACAAGAATCTAGGAGGTTACCATGGAGCAAAATTGAGAAACATTCAAAACTTGTTTGAGTTTCAAATGGCTAACGGTAACAATAAAGTGTTTGACATGCTAAACGTGAAGTATTTCATACAGGGAGAAAATATGCGTCCTAATCCTTCAGTGATTGGTAACGTGTGGTTTGTAAAAGATATTAAAGAGAAAGAATCTCCAAACGATGAGTTAAGAGCATTGGGAATGGAGTTTAAAATTGAAAATGTAAGTTCAGGGAAACTTTTGGTCAATGACGAAGTTGTGAAAACGGCAACTGTTTTTGGTCAAGAGGAAATGAAATACCTCTTGGCAAATAATGACACGGTTGATGTTCAACTTTCTAATGGTTTGAGTAAAGGAATGGAGGTGTTCATGGTAATGGATGCCTACCAAAAAACGAACCTTGTACCTGCAGTTACACTTCAAATGGATACTGCACAATCTTTTTCAAAGTTAGTTTCAATTACAGCCGTTGATGATTTTTCTCCGAGAACAGAAGCGGTGATGTTAAAATCAGAAGTGTCTAAACTGACTAAGAAAAAGTATTCTGGAGAAGGGAAAGCAAATATGACCTTGTACAAACCGAATCAGATTGATTATGATATTGAGTTGGATGATAAGCAATTGGCAGTATTCTCTGAAATCTATTATCCTTACGGTTGGAAAGCTTATGTTGACGGAAAGGAGCAAGAAATTCTAAAAGTCGATTATATTCTTCGAGGATTGGAATTGGAAAAAGGTAAACACAAAGTTTCTTTTGTGTACGATGTTCCAAAATATAAAACGGCATCAATAATGGCAATTGTCGGAACGATTATCCTTCTACTGTTATTTGGTTGGATGTTTTTTAAAGAGTTTAAACTAAAGAAAGAAGCATAATGTCACCATCATTTTTCAGAGCAACCGTCTACCCTTTAGTAACTTTTAGACCAACTTATCTTTTAGGGATGGTTTTTGTCCGCATGGCAAGAAAGCAAAAAGAGAAGAAAGTTGTATCCCAAAAAGAGCTTGCTCAAATCAATAATTTTATGGGTTCCATCAAAATGGAAGTCGATAAAAACAGTTACATGGGTGGAACGATATATTGGTGCGGATTCCATCATTTGAGTGATTTGTTGTACTTGCGTTCATTCTTGAAAGAAGATATGACTTTTGTCGATGTGGGAGCCAATCAAGGAGAATTCACATTGTTTGCAGCAAAAAAACTTTCTAAAGGAAAGGTAATAGCATTTGAACCTACTCCTTATCAATTGGGTTTATTGAAGAAAAATATTGAGTTGAATAACTTTCAGAATATTGAAGTAAATGAATAT
>JAJRQP010000032.1 GCA_024280195.1 Bacteroidota bacterium
ACGTTTGGAAGGTGTAATTGTTAGTTCTAATAAAATAACTTTCTTATATGACTTAGCAATTGGGAAAGCAAAAGATGTTCAAGAGGTAGAAGAAATGAAAGTGGTTGCTTATCGTGTTCCATTAATTGATAGAGATGGAGGGGCTTCAGGTGCAACAGTTACAAGAGAAGATATTGCAAGACTTCCAGTTCGTTCTGCAGCAGACGTTGCAGGTACAGTTGGAGGTGTGAATAAATCAGAAGGGTCAGGTGCTATTAGTATTCGTGGTTCTCGTTCTGATGCAACTTACTTCTATATAGATGGAATTAAGGTAAGAGGTTCTTCAAATCTTCCTAAGTCAGCTATTCAGGAGGTTACGGTGATTACAGGTGGTTTGCCTGCGAATTATGGTGACGCAACAGGTGGTATTATATCTATTACAACTAGAGGACCTTCTGCAAAGTATTTTGGTTCATTAGAAGGTGTGACTTCAGGATTCTATTTTAAAGGAGCTGATAAAGATGGTTACGACGGAAAAGTCTTTGGCTTAGACAAATATTCTTACAATTTGGTTGAGGGGATGTTTTCTGGTCCATTATGGATGCAAAAAGATTCTACAGGTAAGAAAACGAAACCAAGATTAGGTTTTTTAGTTTCAGGTAACTATACAACAGCGCTTGACGGTCGTCCTTTAAGTGGAGGTTCGTATAGGATTAAGAAAGATGTTAGAGATGAGTTGTTGGAGAACCCATTGACTGTTATCCAGACACAAACGGGACAACAAGTTCTGTACAGTGCATTGTATTTAAGAGAAGACGATTTTGAGAACACTAAATGGAGAATGAATGCAAGAACTTCATCGGTTGCTGTTCAAGGGAAGGTAGATGTTAATACAGGTCCATCAATGAACTTAACTTTTGGTGGTTCTTATAACTATGGTTGGGGAAGTGCTTATTCAAGAGCGGGTTCTTTGTTTAACTTTTCTAATTTCGGAGCATACAAAAATACAGACTGGAGAGTGTTTGGTAGATTGACTCAGCGTTTTTCAAATAAGACGGAAGGAAGTAGTTCTAAAATTAAAAGTGCATTCTATTCTTTAATGGTAGATTATTCTAAAACTAAAAGAAATAGTTTTGATCCAAAACATAAAGACAACCTTTTTAATTATGGGCATGTTGGTTACTTTGATTTAGAAAGAGAAAGAACGTATACAGGTATATCTAATGACGGTCCGGTTCAAGAAGCTGTTCCACCAGTTGTAAATGTAACATTTACTCCTTCAGAAGCGAATCCAATGTTGGCAGCACAAACAGAACAATATTTCGGCTTATTTGACTATTCAAATTATTGGCAAACTGAATCTAGATATAGAAATTTAAATCAAGTGCAAGCAGGAAGTGGTCTTAGAAATGGAGATACTCCTCTGTCAGTGTATAACATTTGGAGCAATATAGGTTCTCCGTACAGTTCTTTCCAAAAGTCAGAAACAGATCAAATTCGTGTGTCTGGTTCTGGAGCTGTTAATATTGGGGACCATTCTATCTCACTTGGATTTGAATATGAACAACGTTACGATAGAGGTTTCTCAGCCGCTCCAATTGGTTTATGGAACTTAGCGAGACAATTAGTAAATGGACACATTAATAAAATTGATGATACTAACCCAACTTACACTTGGAATGCTGAACAAGGTGCTATTTACACAAGTTATGAGCCATTAAATACGGGGTATGCGTTTAATAGTGGTTCGGGTTCTTATGGTGGTGATAAAAACAGTGATCAACAATCATTTTTTGATTATAACCTAAGAGAGTATCTTTTTGAAAATGGTTTGATTTCAAGTGGTGGCGGAGGAAATGATTTTGTAAACATTGATCAATATGATCCGAATATTTATTCACTAGATATGTTTTCTCCAGACGAGTTGTTAAACAGTGGTAGTGCTTATGTTTCTTACTGGGGATACGATCATACAGGGGAAAAAGTAAAAGGGCAGACAGATATTCGTTCTTACTTTGAAGATTATGATGATAATGGTAACTACAAGCGTTTTGTAGGAGCTTACCAGCCTACATATATAGCAGGTTACATTATGGATAAATTCTCATTCAGAGACATCGTATTCAATGTCGGTGTTCGGGTAGATGTATTCGATGCAAATCAGCCTGTATTAAAGGATAAATATTTAGTTTATTCTGCAAGAACAGCTGACGAAGCTACTTCATTAGCAGCGAATGACCCATCATTGTCTTGGATAGATATTCCTGAATCTATTGGTTCTGATTATATTGTTTACGTGGATGATGTAAACAGTCCAGGTTCTATTAAAGGGTTTAGAAATGGTAATGTTTGGTATGATGCAACAGGAACTGAAGTGCAAGATCCTAAGTTGATTGAAGGTCCAAACGGTATTGCACCTTATCTTCGTAACCCAGGTCAAACAACACCAAGTGTTGATGCATTCGAGGATTATAAGGCACAGATTAATGTGATGCCTAGGATATCATTCTCATTCCCTGTTTCAGATGAGGCTTCTTTCTTTGCTCATTACGATGTGTTGACAAAAAGACCAACTACAGGTGTGAGATTTGACCCATATCAATATCAATTTATTGCAAATGGAAGCTCAACAATTAACAACTCTAATTTGAAGCCAGAAAAGACAATTGATTATGAGCTTGGTTTTCAACAAGTATTGACAAAAACATCGTCTATTAAGATTTCTGCTTTCTATAGAGAACAAAGAGACAATGTTCAGTTAGTGAATGTGACAGGTGCTTATCCTAGAACTTACAATAGTTTTGGAAATAAAGATTTTGGTACGGTAAAAGGAATGACCATTTCTTATGATTTAAGAAGAACAGGTAATTTAAGAATGAGAGCCAACTACACCTTGCAATTTGCTGACGGTACAGGTTCTAATGCAACATCAGCTGCGGGTATTATCAATGCAGGATTACCAAACTTAAGAGCAATTTTACCTTATGATTATGATCAACGTCATGCGTTTGCATTAACAGTTGACTATCGTTATGGCGGAGGGGCAGATTATAACGGTCCTTCTATTGGAGATTTCAAAGTGTTAGAAAATACAGGTTTAAACATTGTTTCTAATATTTATTCAGGTAACCCTTACTCAAGACAGATTGATATTACAAATGAAGGCGTTTTTAGCCCGCTTAATTCTGGACTTTCAGGAACAACTAATGGTTCTCGTTTACCTTGGTCTTATCGATTAGATTTACAAATAGACCGTAATTTTGAATTAGAATTTGGTAAAGAAGATAAGAAAAAAAGTGCGATGTTAAACGTTTACGTTCGTGTAACAAACCTCTTGAACCAAAAGAATGTTTTAGGATTATATAGAGCGACTGGTAACTGGGATGATGATGGTTATTTAGCAGCAAATTCTAGTCAAGGAACAATTCAAAATCAAACAGACGAGCAATCTTTTAGAGATTATTATACGATGAAAATTCAGAATCCGTATAATATTAGTGCTCCACGTACGATTCGTTTAGGTGTTAAATTCGATTTTTAATCGACATTATATATATATTATGAAAAAGCAAATAATAACTTTATTTATTGGAACTTTATTTATTTTGAGTTCAAACCATGCGTTATCCTATTTAAAGTATGAAACAAAAGGTGATAGCCAAAATGAAAGTACTCCGAACTATGAAAAAGGTGCAAAATGTTCCCCTTCTACAGAACGTTTAACGCTTTCGTTCAATGATGTTAGTGCATTAATTGAACAAGGAGGGAGTATGTGGCAGAATAGATCACAAGGAGTTGCTGCTTATGAAATTCCAAAAGGAAGTGGTTTGAAGGTGATTTATGCTGGTTCTTTATGGATGGGTGGAACAGATGTTAGTGGTCAATTAAAGATAGCTGCATTAATGTTCAGACAAAATGAAGATTTCTGGGCAGGTCCACTAACCATTACTTTAGGTTCTGGTAACTATGATCCTTCAGTTCCTGTTGGAGATGGTGCAGTGCGTGATTTTGGAGCAGCAACAATTGATGGAACTCAGTGTGAGGCTTACGATAAGTTCTTTACCATTTCAAAAGCAGAAGTGATTGCATATAGTACATGGTGGGATTGTGATAATGGACTATTACCTGCAGAAAGCTGTGTTGATGTTGTAAAGCCAGGTACGCAAACAATGGATAGAATTAATAACTGGCCAGCACATGGTAATGCAACATTTAATCAAGATTATTATTTAGCTCCGTTTTATGATAATCCAAATGGTCCAAATGGTGCAGATTTAACTTATAGTCCTGAAGATGGTGATTACCCTTGGTTTGATGATATTTTAGGTAGAGATGATATTGAATGTGGATTTGACAGAAGAATTTCTCTTTTTGGTGATGAAACGAACTGGTGGGTTTTTAATGATGTTGGAAACATTCATGGTGAAACTCAAGGTGATCCAATTGGAATGGAAATTAGAGCTCAAGCTTTTACTTTCGCAACAAATGATGAAGTGAATAGAATGACATTTTACAACTATGAATTAATCAATAGAGGTACACAAACATTATTCAACACCTACTTCTCTCAAGTGGTAGATGCAGATGTAGGAAATTTTAATGATGATTTTACTGGATGTGATGTATCTAGAGGTCTTGGCTATATGTATAATGGGGATAATCTTGATGAAAACAATGGTGGTAACTTAGGGTACGGTGCAAACCCTCCAGCTGTTGGTTGTGATTTCTTTGAAGGTCCTTACCAAGATGCAGATGGAAGAGATAATGTTGGGCCTTATTATGATACCATATTAAATATTGAAGTCGTACCGACGGTTGCTGATGCAATCAGCGATACAGGTATTGTTTATAAAGGAATTGGATTAGGTTATTCTGATGGTCTAATAGATAATGAACGTTTCGGAATGAGAAGATTTACTTATTTCACAGGAGCAGGCGCTTCTTTTCCGTATTCTGACCCTCAAAACGGAACTCAATTTTATAACTTTATGAGTGGCTCTTGGGCGGATGGTTCAGAGATGTATTATGGAGGTACAGGTGCGACAGGAACGTTACCTGCGGATTATCTCTTTCCTGGAGATTCGGACCCTTTAAATTGGAGTACTGCAGGGCAAGCTCCTGCATTTGATGGCTGGAGTGAAACAAATACGGATGGTAGTTTTAATAGTAATCCAGTTGGAGATAGACGTTTTGTACAGTCTGCTGGTCCATTTACATTAAAGCCAGGTGCTGTTAATAATATTACAGTTGGTATTGTTTACGGTAGAACAGCTTCTGGTAATGCCGAAGCATCAATAGACGTAATGAAAATTGCAGATACTAAAGCACAAGCTTTATTTGATGCTTGTTTTAGAATTTTGGAACCACCTTATGCTCCTAAGTTAACTATTCAAGAGTTGAATAATGAGTTAGTATTAACGCTATCTAATCCAATAACGTCTAACAATTATTTAGAAGGTTATCATCAAGAAGATAAGGTTAATATTGTTGTGGATACAGTAGATAGATTCTATACATTTGAAGGATATCAAATTTATCAATTGGTAGATAAGGACGCTTCAGTTGTTGATATAGGAGACGACTCTAAAGCACAGCTAGTAGCACAATGTGATATTGAAAATGAAATAGATGATATTATTAATTTTTCATTAATAGAGGAATTGGGATATGAGATACCTGAACTTAAAGTGGAGGGGAGTAATAAAGGTATTCAACACTCTTTCTTATTAGAGGAGGATAAGTTTGCTTCAGGAGAAAAAGCATTAGTCAATAATAAAAGATATTATTATGTTGCTGTTGCTTATGCTCATAATGAGTA
Source organism: Bacteroidota bacterium (assembly GCA_024280195.1). GTDB lineage: Bacteria > Bacteroidota > Bacteroidia > Flavobacteriales_D > Crocinitomicaceae > UBA4466. The sequence continues at coordinate 5,798 of JAJRQP010000032.1, forward strand.
CAAAAAATATGACCCGTTTGATCCGTTGTCTTTAAATGGTCAAAAGATGTCTTATATTTCTTCACGTTTAGGTCACGATGGTGCTGCTATAAAAGCTGTAGAGTCTATTCCGCACAATCCTTCAGCTGAATCAGGAGGATTAGTACAAAATGCTGTTTATGGATCTGGCCCAAAAATTACTCGACTAGATGGAACAGGAAACGGAGGAAACATTCTTGAAATGACAACTTCTTCTAAAAATACTGCTAGACAAAGTGGCTACATTAATAATCCTGTATATGAAAATGGTAAAGGTCCAATTAACATTAAAGTAGTAGATCCTTTAAATGTAATTGACGGTTATTTTGAATGTGTTTTTAATGATTACTCAACTCTTGATCAAACAGGAATTGATACAGCGAGTTGGATTATTAATAGGTACTCATCAAAAGGAGGAGCTCTTTTGGAGTCTATTTCTTCAGAATCAGTCATTAATAGAAATAATGAACAATTGATTCCTCAATGGGGAGTTTCAGTATCGATAAACCAAGATAGCTATTTTAACCCTAAAGATGCGCCAGGTAGTGATTTATACTTAAGTACAAGTATTTTAAAAACGACTATGAGTTTCTCAGACCCTACAAAGCAGTGGCTTTCAGGTGTTCAAGATAACGATGCGTTTTATCCTACAAACTGGATTAGATCGGGTGTATTTGATCCAAATGATCCTGATGCCTGTGTTCCAGATCCAAATGTTCCAGATTACATAGAAAATTGTTTTTATACGGATGACAAAGGCTTTGACGATGAAAAGAAATGGTCTTCAATTTTGAATGGTATAATTGCACCACAAAGACTTGTTAGTTTTCATTCAGATTTTTCTCCTCTTGTATACTTAGATGCTTCTGGCTTACCTGATGTAAGTACTAACCCTGCTTATCCTTATCCTCGGACTGAAGCAAGAATAAGTACTTCGCCTAGTGTTGATATTGTCTTTACAAGTAATAAATCTTTATGGACTAGGTGCCCTGTTATTGAACTTGGAAGAGTACAATCTTTTAATGTTGGTAATGCTTCTCCTGGAAAAATGAGAAAGAGCCCTAGTGTTGATAAGAATGGAAACGTTGATGGTACAGGAACTACAGGAATGGGATGGTTTCCTGGTTATGCGATTGATATCGAAACAGGTGCTAGGTTATATATGGCGTTTGGTGAAAATTCTTTTTTAGTGTCAGATAATGGTGCGGATATGATTTGGAACCCAACGGAAAGAATTAGTGCAAATGGATTACCAGTAATGGGAGGCATGCATCCCGTGTATGTATATTCGTTTCAAAAATTGAAAATTACATCATCTGGTTTTGATTACCCTGCCTATATTCCATCTGATGCTGAAAATTTAGCATCGAACAAATTATATCAAGATTACTTGGCTATGGAATCTAATAGTGCTGCTCAAATTGTACCTACAAGTTCTATTTCGTGGATCCTATATCCTTTACTTTCACCGAATCGCAACTTATTAGAAACAGATGCTACGATTAGTATTAGGTTAAGTAAAGAGTATAAAAACTTTTCTAATCCATTAACACCTCTTGGAGGACCAAACAATGGTAGACCAATGTATTCTTGGAACATGGATGATTTGAAGACAGAATACGGTAGTCAAGAAGAGTTAGCAGGATTACTGGATATGATTAAAGTCGTTCCAAACCCTTATTATGCTCATTCTGATTACGAACGAAACAGATTAGATACAAGAGTTAAGTTTACAAACCTTCCAGAACAATGTAAGATTAGAATTTTTACATCAAATGGAAAACTAGTTAGAACTTTTGAGAAAGATAGTCCTCAAACTTATCTAGATTGGGATTTGAATAACCATAAAGGTGTTCCAATTGCTGGTGGTGTTTATTTAATACATGTTGAAATTCCTGAAATTGGGGAGACTGTTCTGAAGTTCTTCGGAGGAATGAGACAAGTCGATTTACAGGGTATATAATTTAAGAAAATAAGAGTTGATATGATTAATTCAATTAATAAAATAAAAGTAGGAGCAGTTCTATTCGGAATTATTGCTGGGAGTTTCACTTCTTTTGCTGGAAACGAAGATAGAGTTGGATCTGCAGGTGCTGGTCATCTATTGGTGAATCCTTGGGCTAGAAGTACGGGTAATGGAGGAGCAGGAATTGCGACTGTTAATGGTCTCGAAGCTTCTTTTTTGAACATTGCAGGTGTTTCTTTTACTGATAAGACACAGATTAAATACAGTTATACAAACTGGATGGGATCTGCTGGAATTGGACTAAATGCAGCGGGTATTGCTCAAAGAGTTTCTGAATCTGGAGTTATTTCGCTAAGTATCCAATCTATGAACTTTGGGGATGTTGAAATTACGACAGTGAACAATCCAGAAGGAAATATTGGTTTCTTCTCTCCAAGAGCAAATGTTTTTAATATTGGTTATTCGCAAACATTCTCAAGCTCTATTTCAGGTGGGATTAACTTCAAGGTTATCTCAGAGAGTATTTCAAATTTAAAAGCAACAGGTATCGGTATAGATGCTGGTATTCGATACGTAACGGGTGAGCAAGATCAAATGAAATTTGGAATTACACTGAGAAATGTTGGACCAACAATGAAATACAAAGGTGATGGACTCGCTACTCAAGCAGATCTCGAATCTAATGGAAACATTGCGACTGTTCAGCAAAGATCAGCTAGTTACGAATTGCCATCTTTATTGGCAATTGGTGCAGCATATGATTTTATCTTTGATGAAAAGAATAAATTAAACGTAGCGTTTGGTTTTACAGCAAATTCATTCTCAAGTGATCAATTTGCTTTAGGTTTAGATTATGGAATGACAACTGAGAAGCTAGCTTTTAATTTAAGAGCAGGCTATGTTTATGAGAAGAATCTTCTAAGCGTAGAAAATCGCTCTAATGCTTTAGTTGGTCCTACCGCTGGTTTTTCTGTTGATGCTTTAGTTGGAGATAACAAAAGCGCATTAGGAGTTGAATATACTGCTCGATTTGCAGGGATATTTGGAGTTATTCATACAATTGGTGTGACGATTAGCTTGAAGTAAAAAATTAATTAATATATTAAACTGCAAGAGAGTCCATTTGGGCTCTCTTGTTTTTATTTAAAGTACAATACAAATGGGACAATTTAGTTATTACACAGAAGAAGGTCTTAAAAAATTGAAAGACGATTTATTTGAAATGGAAACGGTTCAACGTCCATCTATTTCTAAACAAATTGGAGAAGCAATTGACAAAGGTGATTTGTCTGAGAATGCAGAATACGATGCAGCAAAAGAAGCACAAGGTATTTTGGAAACAAAAATTGCTAGATTAAAAGAGGTTCTATCAAACGCAAGAGTAATCAATGATGAAGGAATTGATGCTTCAAAAGCGTTTATTCTTTCTACCGTGAAGATGAAAAACATTAAGAGTAAAGCGGTGATGCAATATACACTTGTAGCTGAAAATGAAGCTGATTTAAAAGCTAAAAAAATAAGTATCGATTCTCCAATTGGGAAAGGTTTACTTGGTAAATCTGTTGGTGATATTGCGGATGTGACTACTCCAAATGGAGTCATTCAATTTGAAATTATCGAAATCACACGATAATGGCTACTTTATTTACTAAAATTATAAATGGAGAAATCCCTTGTCATAAAGTTCTTGAGTCAGATGAGTTTTTGGCGTTCTTAGATATCATGCCTTTGAAAGAAGGTCATGTCTTGGTAATCCCCAAAAAAGAAACCGATTATATCTTTGATGTTGAAGATGACGAGTTAGGAAGAATGATGATTTTTGCAAAAGAAGTTGCCTTAAAAATCAAAAAGGCTTTTCCTTGTAATAGAGTGGGGGTGACTGTAATCGGACTCGAAGTTCCTCATGCTCACATTCATTTGATTCCAATTGATAAACTGGGCGACATGAATTTTTCGAAAGAAAAAATGAAGTTATCAAACGAAGATCTTCAAAAAATAGCGTTAAAAATAGCTGATTCATAGTTAGATAGGAGCAGTACTGTCATTTTTGCTATTTTTGGAGCGTGATTTGTTGGTTAATACTCAGATTTAAAATCATGTGTATGTTAAATTTGAAAACTATAAAGAATATCATGTTAAAGAGTATCAAAGCTTTTTTGGTTACCATGTTCTTCGGAGCATCAGCCAACGCCGCTTCAGTTGACCCTGTTAAAATTCTATTTATCGGGAACAGCTATACTCACATGAATGAAATGCCAAAAATGCTTCAAAAGATGGTTGATAAAGCCGGTAAAGAAGTGATTATTGAGCGGAATACGGAGTCTGGAGGTTCGTTTGAAATTCATTCTAAACGACCTGATTTGTACCAAGCAATTAATAAACGAAAATGGGACTATGTCGTTCTTCAGGGGTTTAGCCGTGAAATGACCTATTCTAAAGAACACATTGATTCTGCATCTGTTCCTTTTCTGAATCAAATAACCGATTCTATCTATGCGAATAACGCATGTACCAATGTTCTGTTTTATATGACTTGGGGATATGATGAAGGCTTTTTGGATCGTGAAGAAATTAATTCTTACGAGAAAATGGCTGACAGCATCGAGCGTGGTTATTCTTATTTAGGAGAAGTGTATAACGTCCCTGTAGTTCCTGTTGGAATGGTTTGGAAGCAAGTAAAGAAGATTGGAACGATTGATTTATATGCTCCTGATCGCGCCCATCCAAGTAGAAAAGGTTCTTATTTGATTGCAACTACTTTTTATAATGCAATTTTCGGTGAATCTAATGAGAATGTTTACACCTCAACGATTGCTTCAGAAGATGCAGAATTAATTAAAAAAGAAGCGAAGAAGTTCATTGATGCCAATCGTGAGAAGTATCACTTAACCAAAAATCGTTTCTTACTAGAGTCTTTTGTAACTGATAAAGGAGAATATAAGCTGAATTTTTTCAGTTCTTTTGCTGAAGATGTTGCCTTACTGTGGAGTTTTGGTGATGGACAAGAATCTACCGTTAAAAGTGGAACGCATACGTTTAAAAAACCAGGAGAATACGTTATCAAGTTAACGGTTCATGATAAATGTGGGAATAAATCTCATGAGAGAATTGTGAAATTTATTAAGCCGAAGAAAAAGAGAAGAAAGAAAACTAAATAGATTTTTTTCTCCAGAAGAAAAGAAAATCAATGACCTTTGCTTTTATATTCTCAAAGAATTCTAAATACTTAATAAAAACAACGAAAGCACCGATAAATACGGCAGCACCTAGAATGACTTGCCATCCATTGAGAGAATGGCTGAGTTCTTCAGAATTAAGCCCATAACCAAAGATACCTCCGTAGAGAATCACAACATGTATGATGTATATCGACAGTGTGTTTTGCCCAATTTTTAAGAATAATTCTCCTTTAAAATTAATGAGTTTGTCTATGAGCATAAAAACACCTAAGGCAATAAATATTTGTCCTAACCTTCCATATAGCCATGAATTCTGAACTAAATTTAATTCATCAATTCCCACGTATTCTATCATGCCATCGAGTGTAAGACCAATAACGCGTCCAAATAGATTTAATGTCAATCCCAATCCAATGTAGGTCAATGGGTACCAAAATTTCTTCACGTGATCTTGAAAACGAATGGTTAATGCACCAACCATACCTCCGTACATGGTAAATGCCATCCAAGGTATTATAGGAAATACGGAGTACGGACCTCGAATCACATTTTGAATAATCTCTGGTGCTGCATTCGGTAAGAATACATCCTTTTCCAAACCTTTTAAATAAGGGTAAAAGCAAAAGATGATTGTTCCAGCTAGAAAGTAGTACACATACAAAGGTCCTTTCTTGATGAGCTTGTACAAACCAAAAATGAGTAACAGTGCAACAATTCCAATTCCGATCGATTGTAAAACGTGGAATGCAAAAATCCATGGATGTTCATGGTTGAAAGTATTGCTTGCATACCTCAAATTAAATTGCAAAGCATAACCCCAAAGTAATAATTCAAATGCTCGTCTAAATCCTTTCTTAATTCTCGGGTTTCGTCTAAATCCTGCTTCTTTATTTCTTGCAAGTAAGTACACAAAGACAACTCCTGTAACTGTGAAAAACAAGGGAGCAGTAAATCCTTTGATGAAATAGAACCAATCAAAAAGGATATAACCAGATGTTCCAGTTTCTCGAACAAGTGCAACCATTGGTTTAAAGTCCTTGAACATGTGCTCAATAAAATGACCTTCTAGCATCAATAGAATCGCCAAAGAACGAGCCATATCAATAAACTTTAACCTTACTTTAGGTTTCGAGATGATTTCTATTTGCTCTTCTTCTGACATATTTTCAAATGCAAAAATACGATATTTTCTTTTGGGAAATACACATGAATTTTTATTTGAAGTTCTCCTCACTCC
>JAJRQP010000033.1 GCA_024280195.1 Bacteroidota bacterium
ACAAGAGTTAATGCTGTTGGGTAGGTTGTATACAGAAAGTATGATAGCCCCCCCGCTAGTCCGCGAATAGCAAACTAAACCGCTGGTTCGAGATTGCATCTCGGACCAAACGTAAAAGAGTATCTCTATCCCAACAGCTTACTTTTTCTTATCTTTTCTTTTGTAGAACAACTTATAAAGCCAACTATTAGATAACCAACGCGCCATTTTTTCAGTTTCTTCAATACCTTTTTTGAGTTCTTCTTCGTTATCATATATCTTCCCCATAAAAGCAAAACGTCCATCATCAAGTCGGTAAACTCCTATGTTTTCCATAGACTTTTTTTTTATCTCTTTCTCCGTTGCTTTTTCCATTATTTAGGCATATGTTTTTCTGTTTTTAATCTCTCTAATCACAGCATCAAGGGTAAAGAATACTTGCTGTTGTTCCTTGTCAGAAAACGTTCCAATCTCTTTTAATACTTTTAATGTCTGTTGCTAATAGGTGCTAACAAGTTACTAGCAATTTCTATCCCCTTACTAAATTGGAGATACATAAAAAAGCCAATTACGACAACTAGCACACCAAAAATAATAAGCGTTTTTTTATCAAAATTCATATAAGTTAACTTTAGTTTAAATACCCTCCGCTAGTCCGCGAATAGCAAACTAAACCGCTGGTTCGAGATTTCATCTCGGATGCGAATTCCACCTGATTCCGCAACAAAACAGTCCCGAAGTTGGGCATTAGTTAAGGGATGCGAATTGTTTGGAGAGAGATAAGATAAAGAGTTTAGATTGGAGATTGCCAAGTTTGGATGCTGTTTGGAGATGTTGTAAGCCTTCTGTTTGTTTATTCAGATGGAAATAGTGTATAATTCCAAGATGGTATAAAGCAGAATCGTTATCGGGTTCGTTTTTAAGGGAAGCTTACCTTAGCACTTATAGTGTTATTGAATAAAAAAGGTTTTTTTAAGAAATGGTTTCCTGAAACAATCAAATAGCGGGAATAAAGACTAAGCCCAATAACTAAGCATGCGAATTGCCGATAAGTCAAGTTTGTATGCTATGTTGATAACCGAGTTTACGAGCTCACCGTAGGTAAACCCGTTTTCAGAATCTCCGCTGATTCTGTAGCCTTTACTCTAAAAAGTAACACCTCTTTTTGTAGTCGATGTGTTTTAACGAACATTTCTGTTTTTAACTATGTTTTACTCATATTTCCATGAATAATTATACATTTGTATACAAATAAGATAATTATGTCAACAAATATTCTGAAAGGAAAACGAGGTATTATATTCGGTGCGTTAAACGAGCAGTCTATTGCATGGAAGGTAGCCGAAAGAGCGCATGAAGAAGGAGCAACTTTTGTTCTTACCAATGCACCTATCGCAATGCGAATGGGAGAGATTAATAAACTTGCTGAAACAACAGGAAGCCAAATTATTCCTGCTGATGCAACGAGTGTTGAAGATTTAGAGAACTTGATTTCTCAATCAATGGAAATTTTAGGAGGGAAGATTGATTTTATTCTTCATTCTATTGGAATGTCTATCAATGTACGTAAAGGGCGTCATTACACAGATCAAAAATATGATTTCACACACAAAGGATTAGATGTTTCGGCATTGTCTTTTCACAAAGTGATGCAGACTGCTATGAAGCAAGATGCAATGAGTGAGTGGGGTTCTATTGTTGCCTTGACATACATTGCAGCACAAAGAACATTCCCAGATTACAACGATATGGCAGATAACAAGTCGTATTTAGAATCAATTGCAAGAAGTTTTGGTTACCACTACGGTATTGCTAAGAAAGTGAGAGTGAATACAATTTCTCAGTCACCAACGATGACAACAGCAGGAAGTGGAGTGAAAGGGTTCAATGAATTCATTAACTACTCTGATCAAATGTCTCCACTTGGAAATGCAGATGCAAAAGCGTGTGCTGATTACTGTATTTCTATGTTCTCTGATTTAACACGTTATGTGACAATGCAGAATCTTTTCCACGATGGAGGATTCTCTAATACGGGTGTTACGCAAGCAGTTATTGAGAAGTTCTCGGATTAGGTTTTAATGGTTAACGGATTATAATGTATAGCGAATAATGTGTTATTCGAAATGATTATAAGAGGCTCGTACGATTGTACGGGTCTTTTTTACTGCTTTTTGATTTAAAAGGAGGAGGGAGTCTCTTTTTTTACTGTAATTAGCCAAATTCCATACGGCAGAAAAAACAAGGACAAATATTTATTCAAACTAGTATTATCAATATGCAATAATTGAATCCTATCCTCTAGGTCAATAGAAAAAATAATGAGGGATATGAGGGCAATACAGGGGATGATAGTTACTGTCAGAAAGTATAAACCAAATGCGCCAATTAGCATTCTTCCTCCGAAGGAAAATAAAGATACGAATACAAGGACTAGAATAATAAAACTCAATATACTCGATGTTCTAATTATTTGAAGACTTCTTCTATTTATTGATGAAGTAATTTGAGTTGATTTTGATGAAAATGAAAGAATTGTCAACCAAATCCAAAGAAAGAATAGATAAAATATTATACCCGAAATCACGTCAATTCCAAAGGCATAAAGTGAATATGTAAAACCAAATGAAACTACTGTTCTAATAAGAATATTAGGTTTCATAGTGCAACAATTTACGACTTAAAAACCACCTTCTGATAAATCACGGCAACGAAAATACTATTTAACGTTGCTAATAATAACAAAGCCAGTAATGCCAATACCATTGTAGACTTTGCATTAATTGTATTAACAGGTCCTTGAATCATTCTTTCATAGATTTGTTCTTTGGTCATTACTTCAAAGTCCTCATTTTCTGCTCTTAGCCGTTTCAATTCCTTTGGGTCATCTAAACGTGTTTTCATCACATAAGTAATTTCAGCTACTCTGTGTGGAATGTAATTGGTGTCAATTTTTTCGTAGTAAAAAAACAAGAACACACTGACAACTAATGCATAAGGTACACCAGCAGTCATTCCACTTTTAATATCTGTCATTAAGCTAGTTGCTTCTTGTTGTTGTCTCTTTAGTTTAAAGACTCCAACAGATATTGCTAGAAGAATGCAAAGAATATTCAATAAAACGGGAACTTTTACATCATAGCCAACAGCGTTTGTATAGAACAATACCATTTTGATAGCTATCCAAATAGCAGCGAATATCAATCCTACTTTAACAGTAATTTTCATGTGAAAAATTTTATCCGTTCATAGTCGCTAAGAACTCTTCATTAGAAGTCGTAGATTCCATTCTAGATTTCATGAATTCCATTGCTTCAACCGGGTTCATATCTGCAATAAACTTACGAATCAACCAAATTCTTTGAAGAACATCTTAGTCAATTAATAAGTCTTCACGACGTGTACCAGAAGAGGTGATGTCAATTGCAGGGTAAATTCTTCTATTAGAAATTTTACGATCCAATTGTAATTCCATGTTACCAGTTCCTTTAAACTCTTCGAAGATAACTTCGTCCATTTTAGAACCAGTTTCTGTCAATGCAGTTGCAATGATAGAAAGAGAACCTCCATTTTCAATTTTACGAGCAGCACCAAAGAAACGTTTTGGTTTGTGTAATGCATTAGCATCTACACCACCAGAAAGCACTTTTCCAGAAGCAGGAGAAACCGTATTGTAAGCTCTTGCTAAACGCGTAATAGAATCTAAAAGAATACAAACATCGTGTCCACATTCTACCATTCTTTTAGCTTTTTCTAGAACCATATTCGCCACTTTTACGTGTCGATCTGCAGGTTCATCAAAAGTAGATGCTATAACCTCTGCGTTTACCGATCTTGCCATATCCGTAACTTCCTCTGGACGTTCATCAATTAACAAAACAATTAAATAGGTCTCAGGATGATTCGCCGCAATGGCATTGGCAACATCTTTCAATAACATTGTCTTACCAGTCTTTGGTTGTGCGACAATCATACCACGTTGACCTTTACCGATAGGAGCAAATAAATCCATTACTCTCGTCGACATTGTTTCTTGCGAATGTCCTGTTAACTTAAATTTCTCATCTGGAAATAGGGGAGTCAAATATTGAAAAGGGACTCTATCTCTAATATAAGAAGGATCTCTTCCGTTGATTGATTCAACCTTCACTAAAGGAAAGAATTTCTCTCCCTCTCTTGGTGGACGAATAGTTCCAACAACTGTATCTCCAGATTTTAATCCGAATAACTTAACTTGACTTTGCGATACGTAAATATCATCTGGAGAAGATAAGTAATTGTAATCAGATGAACGCAAGAATCCGTATCCATCTTGCATTACTTCAAGAACACCTTCAGCAGATACGATACCAATTAAATTGTAAGTTTCTTCATCCTTTGTAGGTTGATTTTTGTTACGGTTATTTTGGTTGCGATTCTGATTGTTTTGGCTGTTCCCGTTTTGATTGCGGTTGTTATTATTGTTTTTATTCTGGTTAGGGTTGCGATTTTCATTGTTCTGACCATCCTTCTTTTGATTGTCATTTTTGGGATGATTAGAACGTTTCTGTGGCTCCTTTTTATCGTTAGAATTCTCTGGCTTATTAGAAGTGTTTTTTACGTCTTCTTTTTTCTCAGAAGAAGGTTTTGAATCTTCTTCTTTGATAGCCTTCTCTGTTTTATTAACTACAGGTTCTTGCTCTGATTTTTTCACGACTGGAGCTTTGTTACTAAATAAATCAGCTTCCGTTTTAGGTGCATCTTCAGAGATAACTCTTTTCCTTGCTCTTTTCTTTTTTGGTCTCTCTTCTTTTTCTTCAGAAGATTTTTTTGATCCAGAAGCAGAAATAACTTCAATAAGTTCTGCTTTTTTAAATGTCTCAGTACCTTCAAGTCCTAGCATCTTTGCAAGGTCTCTTAATTCAGGTAGTTTTTTGCTTTCTAATACAGCTTTATCCATGTAATATATAAATGATTGTTCTAACGTTTTGTAGAAATAATGATACTCTTTAGTTGGGAAAATTTTTCGCGAAATGCGAATCGAAAACGTAATTCGATGGAACAATGATACGAATAATATTTTTAATAACAATTTAAGATAAAGATTAATTGATAAATTACATAAGGTGTTATCTTTATAAAATTATTTTTAAGTTCTAAAAAAATGATTATGAAAAAGATTTTGCTCTCTTTAGTTTTAGGTTCTGCAATTATCACTTTCGCTCAATCTACAGATTACACTAAATTTGTTAATCCACTTATAGGAACAGGTGGACATGGGCATACTTACCCGGGGGTGACTGCTCCATTTGGTTTTATGCAACTTTCTCCAGATACGCGATTAGAAGGTTGGGATGGTTGTGGCGGTTATCATTATTCGGATTCTGTAATTTATGGGTTTTCACATACGCATCTTAGTGGGACAGGTGTTTCTGATTGAGGAGATGTACTTTTAATGCCTTTTAGTGGGGAGACAGTTTGGGAGAATGGTGCAAATGGAGAAGATGGTTATTGTTCTTCGTTTTTACATGATGATGAGATTACAAATGCGGGTTATTATTGGGTGTTTCTTAAAAAACATGGAATAGAGGTTGAATTGACAGCTTCAGAGCATTCTGGAATGCATCGATATGTTTATTCTTCAAGTACGGATAGAAAAATAATTTTAGACTTAGAACACAGAGATGAATTAATCGATGCTGATATTGTACTCTTAAATGACTCAACTTTTGTAGGTAAAAGAATATCCAAAGCTTGGGCAGAAGAGCAACATATCTATTATGTAATTCAGTTTTCAGAGAAACCAATCCATGTTTCGAATCAAAAGAACAAACAAGAATTTAATACGAAACAAGTTTTTGAATTTGGCGCTAAAACAAATGAAATCATAGTCAAAGTTGGTATCTCTGCAGTTGACGTAGAAGGAGCAATTAATAATTTGATGACTGAGATACCTCATTGGTCATTTGATCAATTAAAATTGGAATGTCAAGACAAATGGAACAAAGAATTGTCGAAGATTGAAGTTAAAACGGAAAACGCAGACAAAAAAACTATTTTTTATACAGCTCTTTACCATTCTTTTTTGACTCCAAATATTTTTTCTGATGTAGATGGTAGATATAGAGGGATGGATAAAAAGATACATTCTTCCACGAGTAAACGATATACAGTTTTTTCTCTTTGGGATACTTTTCGTGCAACTCATCCACTTTACACTTTAACACAACGAGATAAGACCTTGGAGTTTATCAATACATTTTTGGCTCAGTACAAAGAAGGAGGAATTATTCCTATTTGGGAATTGGATGCGAACTACACACATTGTATGATAGGTTATCATGCAGTTTCTGTAATTGCGGATGCTTATAGGAGTGGAATACACGATTTTGATACAAAATTAGCGTTGGAAGCAATGATTCATTCAGCAGAACAAAATCATTTAGGACTTGACTCCTACAAAAAGAATGGATTTATAAGTTCATTGGATGAATCAGAATCGGTTTCAAAAACTTTAGAATATGCTTACGATGATTGGTGTATTGCAATTTTTGCTGAAGAATTAGGAGAACTAGAATTAGCAGATAAGTATTTTAATCGGTCTTTGTTTTATCGGAATCTATACAATCCTGAGTCAAAATTCATGGAACCTAAATTCAATGGTGGTTTTAAAGACTCTTTTGTGCCAGATGAAGTCACTTTTGATTATACTGAAGCAAATTCTTGGCAATATTCACTGTTTGCCCCTCATGATATTGAAGGATTGATTGAGTTATTAGGAGGTAAGCAAGAATTGGAAGATTGGCTTGATAGAATGTTTACTTCTAAATCAGAAACAAGTGGTCGTCATCAGGTTGATATTTCAGGACTGATTGGACAATATGCACATGGAAATGAGCCGAGCCACCACATGGCATATTTATATGACTATACTGACAAAGCTTCAAAAGGACAGAAGTACATCCACCAAATACTTACTGAATTGTACTCGAATGCTCCTGATGGATTAAGTGGAAACGAAGATTGTGGACAAATGTCTTCTTGGTATGTTTTGAGTTCAATGGGGATTTATTCTCTGACTCCAGGCTCTAAGAGGTTTTATTTGGGTGCCCCTCTATTTGATAAGGCAAGTATTCGATTAGAAAATGGAAACACTTTTGAAATCATTGCAAAGAATTTAAGTATGGAAAATTTCTATGTAAAAGATGTGTTTCTAAATGGTCGAAAGTTGAATCGCTTTTTCATTGAAACAAATGAGATTCTTAAAGGAGGAGTCTTGACTTTTGAAATGACCAACGTACCTACAAAAAACTATGGCATTCATAATGATTTTCATGACCGCAAAGAAAACTTAATTGTTCCTTACTTGAAAAATACAAAGACATCATTTAAGAAAAAGCTAAAAATAGAAATCGTAAACCCGAATAAAGAAGGAACAATTTATTACCAACTAGCAGACGGTGAGGTAAAAACTTACAAGAGAAAAGTAAAACTGAAGAAATCTACCCTAATGACTTCGTGGGTGCAAGAAGGGGATATAAAAAGTTTTGAAATTCAGAGTACTCACAAGAAAGTAAATGATAAATGGAGAATTACATTAAATTCAAAACCACATAATCAATACGAAGGAGAATACCAACACGAATTGATTGATCAATTGAACGGTGGAGATGATTTTAGAACAGGTAAGTGGCAAGGGTTTTATGAGCAAGATATGGATGTTGTAGTCGATTTTAGAAAAAAGAAAAACTTAACAAAAATTTCTCCTCGATTTTTACAAGATTCTAGATCATGGATTTGGTATCCTTCTGAAGTTGTTTTTTATTCGTCTAAAAACGGCAATGATTGGGTTGAATTTGACCGAGTAAAAAATACAGTCTCAATTAAAGAAGAAGGCATTCTTATTCAAGAACTGGTCTCAAATACTTCCCTAAAAACAAGGTATGTACGAATTGTTGCGAAAAATTTTGGAGTCTGTCCAGAATGGCATCTTGGAGCAGGAAACACTACTTTTATTTTTTCCGATGAAATCATTTTTGAATAAAATCAACAATATTCTATTTCAAATAACTAATTTCCAACGATGAGAAATTTAGCACTGCATTGGAAAATATTGATAGCAATGATTTTAGGAATCATTTGGTCTATCATTTCTGGTTACATGGGATGGAATGAATTTACAGGTAACTGGATTGATCCATTCGGTGTGATATTCATTAATATCTTGAAATTCATAGCTGTGCCTTTAGTGTTATTCTCAATAATCACAGGAGTAGCAGGTCTTGGTGATCCATCTAAATTGGGGAGAATGGGAGCTAAAACACTTGGAATGTATCTCATTACGACGGTTTTTTCTGTTTCTGTTGGTTTGTTATTGGTTAATTTCTTTCAGCCAGGAGTGCAGAAAAATGAAGAAACGAAAATCAATCATCGCTTAGAATATGAAGTGTGGGCAGCAGACAATAATGTTGAAGTCAAAGATGGTCGTAACATCATGGCAACTGTGTCTGAAGAAAAATTAGCAGAAGTTAGATTGAAGTTGAATTCTGATATGGAATCTGCTGATTATCAAAAGGCTGCAGCGAAGAATGAAGCGAAAAACGCCAACAAAAATCAAAGTCCCTTGCAACCATTGGTAGATATGGTTCCCAGTAATTTAATTCAAGCTTTAGGCAATGGTAAGTTGATGCTGCAAGTGATTTTCTTTGCTCTGTTCTTCGGGATTGCAATGATTTTAATGCCGAAAGAAAAGACAGAAACTGTCCGTTCATTTTTCGATGGAATGAATGATATTTTTATTAAAATGGTACACATTGTGATGGATTATGCGCCATTCTTTGTCTTCTGTTTAATGGCGGGAGTGTTGGCTAAATCGGCTGACAATCTAGATCAGCTATTGGATATTTTTGTTGCACTCGGTTATTACACTTTAATTGTCTTTGGTGGGTTAATGCTCATGCTTTTTGGTTTCTATCCTTTGCTGCTAAGAGTTTTTGGAGTGAGAATCTCTTATGCAGATTTCTTTAAGGGATTAAGTCCAGCGCAATTCTTAGCATTCTCTACCAGTTCTAGTGCCGCGACATTGCCTGTTACGATTGAGTGCGTTACTGAGAATTTAAAAGTCCCTGAGAAAGTCTCAGATTTTGTTTTGCCAATCGGAGCAACGGTAAACATGGATGGAACCTCTTTGTATCAGGCAATTGCCGTGATTTTCTTAGCACAATACCACGACGTCGATTTATCGATGATGCAACAATTGGGAATTGTAGCAACTGCAACGCTCGCTTCGATAGGAGCAGCAGCTGTTCCGAGTGCAGGATTGATTATGTTAATGATCGTTCTTGACTCAATAGGATTGAATCCTTTGTGGATAGCAATTGTCTTTCCTGTAGATCGAATTTTGGATATGTGTAGAACGGTAATCAATGTGACAAGCGATGCTACGGTGAGTGCTATTATTGCAAAAAGCGAAGGGTACTAGTTTAGAATGAATAACCAATGTTAATTCCGCCATACCTATGGTAAATTGCCTCGTTAAAATTGGAAGAGTTAAAATTGACCATATAGCGTAAGCTAATATTTTGATAGAAAAAATTTATTCCAGTTCTAAATTGATATTGATGAGATATGATATCCGATTTTTCAAGTGCATTTGGGTCATTTCGGAAAATACTTCCTTGTAGAGTTGCGTCATAAAAAACACCTTGAAGGTTTGCTGAAAAAGTCCATTCCCAAATGATTTTCTTTTTTGTAACTTCTAAATCAGTATCGCTTGTCAAATATTTGTTTTTATTGCCAAATTTTATCATTGTCCCTATCTGAACTCTATCAGTCAATGTTCCAATGCGAGTTCCAAGAAAAGGTATAACATGGTTCGCAAACCAGTCAGGCCCAAATCCTCTTTCAATTCTAATTTGATAATCAAGTAATAATGTATTTTGAAGCTGATCATTCCAGCCTATTGGTTCTGCAACATCAACTAGTCTATGAACTATCGTTTGCATTTCTTCTCCGTATGCCTGTGGTCCCATTAATCCAATACCAATTTCATTGGAAATTTTCATTTTCATGGCTTGATTTACATTGACAGAGTAATTCGTTAAAAGGAGGTAAGCAGAGTAAGGTTGGTCTTTTGGGATCGTTTTCGGAGCAATAATTGAAGAAGGGGTAAACATTTTTTGCTCTATAGAAAATCCGGAGAAATTAATAACATTTTCATTCTTTGTTTTAAGGATGAATTGCGCAAGTGTTTTTGTGAATTTTTTATTGGTGTAAGCTAAACCAAGTCCTGCTGTGTAATAGCTATCGGTACTGAAAAGCATATCATTGTTTAACTCAAAGTCAATTCTACTTAACTTTGAAGATAAACTAATTGCAGTCTCTGTTCTTTGAGCAAGTGAAAGAAAAGGTAAACAAAAATAAAGGACTAATAGTCTATTCATTATTCAAATGTAATGATACTATTCTGCAAGTGTGCTACTTTAGTTGCAATTCAGCCCACTCCGTCCAAGAACCATCGTACAAATAGAATTCTTTTTTCTGAGTCAATTCACTTGCGAGGAGAAGAATACAAGCTGTAAGTCCTGATCCACAAGTGAATGCAAGTTTGTTATGATGACCGAGTGATTTTGAGAATATGTCTTTTAGTTCTTCAGATGATTTAAATTTACCATTCTTTAAAATATTCTGAAATGGAATGTTGACTGAATTTGGAATGCTTCCACTTGGAATGTTTTCACGAGGATCTTTCGCTGTATTATTAAAACGACCTTCAGAACGAGCGTCTATTAACAAGAATTCTTGTTTTTTAATATTCTGTCGTATTTCATCTATTGATTTGAGTTTAATTGCTTGAATTTTTGACGTGAAATTCCCTGGAGAGTATTCAACTTTTTCTATGGTAACAGTTGGGTACTGGTTTGCGATCCAATGAGGGAGTCCACCATTTAAAACAGCTATGTTTTGGTGCCCCATATAGTTGAATAACCACCAAACACGAGGGCTTGAATAGATTCCGATGTTGTCATAAACAATAATTTGGCTATTCTTATTAATTCCTAGTTTTTGACATTCGTCTTCAAATTGCTTTGCAGAAGGAACTGTATTCGGAAAGATGGAAGATTGATTTGTGAATTTCTCTTTAATTTTAAATCGTCTAGCATTAGGAATGATTTTATCAGCAAAATCACTTCCTTTACCTGAAGCTGTTTTTGTTAAACTAGCATCTAAAATAATTAGATTTTTATTATCAAGATTACTGTAAAGCCATTCTATAGATACAATCTTATTCACAATTGTTTTAACTATTAATGAATTTTCTCTTTCAAATATTCTCCGGTATGGCTTTTCTTATCTTTAACGCAATCTTCTGGTGTGCCTGTAAATAGAATGTTTCCACCATTAATTCCACCCTCAGGACCGATGTCAATTATCCAATCAGCGTATTTGATGACGTCTAAATTATGTTCAATGACGATAATAGAATGTCCTGTGTTGATGAGTTCATCAAAGGCGATTAGTAATTTTCTTACATCGTGAAAATGCAATCCCGTTGTAGGTTCGTCAAAAATAAATAGGGTAGAAGGACTTGCGCTTCCTTTTGCAAGGAAGGATGCTAGTTTGATTCTTTGCGCTTCTCCACCACTTAAAGTGCTAGATGCCTGTCCTAGTTTTAAATAGCCTAAGCCAACCTTTACTAGCGGCGCAATCTTAGCCGTAATCTTTTTTTCCAAGCGTTCATTGCTTTCTCCGAAGAATTGAAAAGCACTTTCAATATCCATTTGCAGCAAGTCCGAAATTGACTTTCCTCGGTATTCTATTTCTAGTGTTTCTGCTTTGTAGCGTGATCCTTTGCATTGATCGCAGGTAAGATGTACGTCTGCCATAAACTGCATACTTACCGTTATATCGCCTTCGCCTTCGCAAACTTCACATCTGCCTCCATCGACATTGAAACTAAAGAAACCAGGTTTGTATCCTCTAACCTTTGCTAATGGCAAACGAGAGTACAAGTCTCGAATATCATCAAAGGCTTTTACATAGGTTATTGGATTACTTCGAGATGATTTCCCAATCGGATTCTGATTGACAAACTCTACTGCTTTAATATGTTGCATGTCTCCAGAGAAGGTTTTGAATTCACCTTGCTTGTCGCCATAAATTCCCAATTCTTTCTTTACTGCAGGTAACAAAATGTCCTTTACTAAGGTTGATTTACCTGAACCACTCACACCTGTGACACAAACGATACTATGCAAAGGGAAATCAACGTTGAGGTTCTTTAAGTTATGCTGTCGAGCTCCTTTAATACTTAATTTATTCTTCGACTTTCTTCTTTTAGCAGGAACTGGAATTTCTTCTTCTCCCGTTAGGTATTTAGCAGTGAGACTATTCTTTGCTTTGATTAAATCCTTGTGGACTCCTTGAAAAACAATTTCACCTCCATAAGCGCCAGCCATTGGTCCAATATCTAAAATCTCGTCGGCTTCCTTCATGATGTCTTCTTCGTGTTCGACAACGATGACGGTGTTACCGATGTCACGCAATGATTTTAAGACCTTAATTAATCGTTCGGTATCTCTAGGATGTAGTCCGATAGAAGGTTCATCTAAAATGTACATTGCTCCGACCAAACTACTACCTATGGAGGTTGCTAAATGGATGCGTTGAGATTCTCCCCCAGAAAGTGTGCTGGATGCTCTGTTAAGTGTCAAGTATCCGAGCCCAACTTCTTTTAAAAATTGTAACCTACTTGTTATTTCTGGTAGAATTCGCTTCGTGATTTGTGAATCGTGCTTATTTGTTTTAAGGTTCTCAAAGAATGATAATCCATCTTCAATCGGCATCAATACAACATCCATAATAGAGTGTTTATCAACCTTAACATAAGATGCATCCTTTCTTAGACGAGTACCTTTGCAATCACTACAACCAGTTTTCCCACGATAGCGAGAAAGCATCACGCGGTATTGGATTTTATAGGACTTACTTTCTACAAATTTGAAAAAGTCATTGATTCCTTTGACTGTTTTTGAACCGTTCCAAAGAAGGTTTAATTCCTCTTCTGTTAATTCATTGATTGGTCGGTGGATTGGAAAACCATCTGCTTTGTCAATAAACTTGTCTTTGTATCGACTCATTTTCTCTCCTTTCCATGGCATTACTGCTCCTTCAAATAGGCTTAGGTTTTTGTTGGGAATTACCAAGTTTGGATCAATGCCTATGACCATTCCAAAGCCTTCACATTTTTTACATGCTCCGTAAGGATTGTTAAATGTAAAGAAATGTTCATTGGGTTCTTGAAATTCCATTCCGTCCAATACAAATAGATTTGAAAAGGTCTTATTCTTTTTCGTAGCAATAGAATGAATGATGCATTCTCCATTTCCTTCAGCGAAAGCGAGGGAAATAGAATCGCCGTATCTTGAGATATTATCATCATCTGAAAAATCAATGGAAATTCTATCAATGACTAACATTGATTTGGAAATATTCTTCGGAATGTTTTTTACGATATCTTCGATAAGGATAAATTCATCCTTTAAAAATAACCGAACATAGCCTTGTTTCTTGAGGATGTCTAACTGTCTGTCGTTGCCATATTTCTTCCAACCTTCTAGTGGTGCAAGAATTACTTGTCGAGAGCCTTTCTCTTGCTTTCTTAAGAAATCAATGACATCCGCAACGTTATTTTTTTTGACTTCCTTTCCGGAAATAGGAGAGATGGTTTTGCCAATTCTCGCGAACAAAACTTTTAGATAGTCATAAATTTCTGTTGTTGTGCCAACGGTAGAACGAGGGTTGTTAGTTGTGACTTTTTGTTCAATTGCAATAGCTGGTGCAATACCTTTGATATAATCAGCCTCCGGTTTGTTTAGTTTTCCTAAGAATTGCCGAGCATAAGAAGAAAGGCTTTCAATATATCTGCGTTGTCCTTCTGCAAAAAGAGTGTCGAAAGCAAGGGATGATTTTCCTGAACCAGAAAGCCCTGTTATCACAGTAAATTTTCCATGAGGAATTTTAACATCAATGTTTTTAAGATTGTGCATTCTTGCACCTTTTATTTCGATGTATTTCTGTTTCAAGGGAGAAAATTAAAGAATTAATGTCCTTTATTTTGCTTGTATTTAGGCTTTTTGTGTGTCCATTTGTTTTTCTTTCTACCAAAATCACCATTGCTACTTTTCTTTCCTTCTCCCCATCTAAAAACGAGTCCTGCAGAATGTTGCAAGTAATTAGTATGAGTTGTCCAGAAGCCTGGATAAACACCAATTTTCGCATTGGAATGTAATCTAATTCCAATTGATTTCACAATCCAGAAATTAATGCCAAAACCTAGGTTAACTGTTGGTACATGTTTCGCTGTGTTGGCGCAATCTCGGTAGGTGTAACCGACTCCAAAAGTGAAATAGGGGTCAAGCCACCTCATTCTTGGTGCATATTTCTGGTAGAAAGAATACTTTCCGTTAACATCAAAAGCAAAGAAAGTTCCGTAAGCATTTGTTGAGTCATTCACTAAAAGTCCTGGCTTGTATTGCTCATAGGTTGCAGCAATTTCCATGCTCCATCCATATTTGAAATAACGATCCAATGATAGCTTAGACGGATAAACCATATAATTCCAATTTGCGTAATCGAAAAGTCCTTCAAATTGTCTTCCATCGTCATCGATTGCACTCCAACTTATACCAAGCATCCATTTGTATGGTTTGTAGGTTTTTATTGTCTTATACGGCTGGGCATAAGTAATACTCATTAAAAGCGTAAATGTCAGAAAGAGCAATACTTTTTTCATAGTTCGGTGATGATGTTATCTCAAATATAATTGAATTAAAAGAAAAAGGTACAGAAAATCAGAAAGACTAGTAGATTTTTTTGATTTTACCATTCAATTTTATTTCGTAAACCCTACCTGATTTTAGCTCTTTTATTTCTTGCTCACTATTTCCAAGCCATTGAATAGAAATATTTTTAGCACATTTTTGTTCTCCCAAACCAAAATATAAAACTTTAGTCGATTGAGAATTATGTCCCGATCCACCATCTACTTCTTTAATTTGGATAGCTCCATTTTTCATTTTTACAGTGACGCTACAACCAATACAGTCTAAATTAACATTTCCGGAACCTATTAATTTAAATCCAATCCAATTGTTTTCTTTGTCTGAATCATTTCTATATAGTTTAATTTTTTGACTTGTTCGAGCGAGTTCGCTACGTGTGTCCTTTATTACTCCTGTAACCAAATCAAGATAACCGTCATGGTTATAATCTAATGTTGCTGCTCCGCGTTGGACAATGCTATCATTTAATTGTGAAAGAATACTTCTATCCTCAAAATTACCATTACCATCATTGATGAAGAATTTATTTTGATCTAGCACAGCATTTGATTCCATTGATTCTAGGTATCCTTTTGCGACAAATAAGTCTTGGTCCCCATCGTTTTCTGCATCAAAAAATATCCCAGACCAACTAGTTGAAAGAACTGAGTCATGATGAAATTCAGTATCCACATTTAGTTTTTGTGCTACGTCAAAAAAACCATTTAATTGATTAGCCATTAATCTATTTCTACCAATATTAGTTAAGTAGTAATCCAATCTTCCGTCATTGTTAAAATCACCAGGACCAACTCCCATTGCATAAAACTCATCGTAAAAATTAAGAGAATCAGAAAGTTCGATGAACTGTTGTTTAGGAAATTCATTTCTATAAATACGATTCCCAAGACCATTAAAATGCCCAAAATCATTGAGCAGAATTAAATCAATGTCATTATCGTTGTCAAAATCTGTGAAACAACAGGCGAGTCCACAACCGTCGTTATCTAGATTAAATTCTTCAGCAACATTCTTAAAAGAAAGTCCTGAATTGTTTAAGAAAAGTTGATTAGGAAGACAAAAAGGAGTGTAGGCGTTTGCATTTCCTAGGCTGTCAAATGTATTCCCAATTTCTTCTACATAATTGATTACAAATAAATCTAAAAAACCATCATTATTTATATCTCCCCAAGTCGCTCCAGGGTAATGCCCTTTTTGGGTAAAACTATTTTGCAAGACTACTTTAAAACCTTTCCCTTTTACATTTTTAAGCAACACAGGAGGATGGTCATCTCCTCTGTGTGGAGGTATTCCCATGTTTGCAATGAATAAATCAGTGTAGCCATCATTGTCAAAATCACCTGAAACTGCTCCTTGAACAAAAATGCTGTCAATTACATTTAGACCATATTCGTTAGTCGCATCAATAAATTTACCTTTTTTATTGAGCCACAATTTCGAAGGGAAAATTCCTCCAGCTTGAAAGATATCATCCCATCCATCATTATTTACATCGAGTATCGTTATTCCAGCACCAATTTCTTGAACATCTAAACCGGGGTATTGGTAGTCTATTCCAACTTGACTACTTACTTCTGTAAATTTTTGAGCAATTGTAGAAATGCTTACCAATAAAGAAAATACGATTGTTAGTTTACACATCTAATGGAGCTTAATGGATGATAAGGTGTTCTTTCCTATTCGTCGTCCATATTCTAAACTTATGGTTAGTGTGTTGAGGTAATGTATTCCGCCAAAAAATCGAGAAATTGACATTTCTTCTGCCATTTGATTAAAATTAGGGAAGTTTCTCACAGTACCATTAATATCAACTCTTCTTTCATTTGCATTGTCAGATATGGGTAACTTATCACTAAAAATGTAATTAAAAACTTGGTTACTAGCTCCGGCTTGATAAGAATGACCTGAAGGGAATTCTGGAAAAGGAGGAGTGGGGATTGGTGTACTAAATTTGGGTGAGATATGCTTCTGTATATACGTAATTGGGCGAATTAAATTATAGAAATATTTTAAACGCCAGCTTTCTATTACGGCATCATTTAGAGATATACCTAATAAGGTGTAAAGTTCTACTGTTTTTTGCAGATCTAAATTTTGATTTTTAGCCGTTTGAAAAGCGATGTGGTAAAGATGCCCAACTGGTGTGCCAGAAACACCCGCTGCATCATCCCAGTATTTAGCTGTATTGATTTTATGTTGGTCTAGTTTTTTATACATTTTAAAAATTGTATCAACCTCAGTATAGAAAGCACTATTTGTATCGGTAGAGAATGGCAGGAATGGAATGTTTTCAGAAACAGTTCTGTTTTTTCGAATCATTAATTTATTATCCCCCCAGTAAGGTTGAAGAGCAGAAATGTACCCAGGTGAAGTTTTTACCCAGCATGCATCACAATTTGGAGGAGTGTAGTCGGAAGGAAAATTATTATTCCAAGCGTTTGATGCCCCATCACTTTTAGCAACATTTAGGATTGCTTGAACTAATGATTCTACCTCCTTCTCTAAATTACTTGTTTTGCGTAGAAAACAATGTTTATTTAATTTTTTAAATAATGATTCTACTTTCAGCTTGTAACTTGGTGACATGTTTTTAAAAAAGTACAAGACTAAATCGTAGTTTATTGCATTCACAAAAGATGGATAAGATTGAATGTTAATTCCATCTAATTGAGGTCTTTTAAATGCATAGATCTGATTCTCTAAAGAATAATTACTAGGAAGCAGTCCCAAAGAAGATTCGTACATGCCAATTGATAAGTAGTTGTACGTTCTTGATGCAACAGGAGCTGTATAACCAGGTGTGTTTTTGGTTAAGTCAATAATCAAGTCCATCCACTGATTGTGAATCGATAAACATTGATTTTGAATATTTAAGGTGTCCGTTGGTTTAGCAGTTGAGGTGTTGCAACTGCAGATTAAGAAAGAAAAGATCAGAAATTTAAGCTTTGTGACAATTGAATGCATGAAATAAAGGTAATAAAATCTACACAATTTCCGGAAGAATTAATGCCCTACCGGCACCTTTTCTCCTGCTTCAATTTCAACACCCAAAGTATTTTCAACAGGAGGTATTGGACAAGAGTAGCGATAAGAATACGCACAATAAGGATTGTATGCTAGATTAAAATCAAGCAGCATTGTCTTACCTTTTACTTTTTTGGCATCTAAAAATCTTCCGCCTCCATAGGTTGTGATTGTAGAGGTCTTATCTCTGAAAGGGATGAACAAATAGTTTTTAAATTCTTTGTCTTTTTTTAAAGCCATATTTTGATAAACTTCAAGCGTGCATTTTTGATTTGCTATTTCAAAATATACGTATCCATATCTTCGGTAAATAGGTTTTCTTTCTGTTGAAGTTGGCATTTCGAATTTCTTCCCTTTGCTTTTTTTGAAGTTAGCGATTAGTTGGAAAGAAGGATTAAAGTCATAATAATCCAAGCCTTTGAAATGAGCAATTTCTTCTTCGTTTAAAACCTCTGCTTCGGGATTTTGTAGTTCAATTAAATGTTCTTTACGAAGGGAGTTTATTTCACTTTCTGTTTTCTGAGAAAGAGAAATATAAACAGTAAAAACAATTGATAAACAGGTGATTAAGTATTTCATCTTGATCCAAATATTGAACTTCCAACTCTTACCATTGTACTGCCTTCTTCTATGGCAATTTGATAGTCTCCACTCATACCCATTGAGATGTGTTGGAAGTGATTGTTAAATTTAAAATAATGACTCTTTAGCACATTGAAATAATTTTCAAGAGCTTGGAATTCTTCTCGGATTTGTTCTTCGTTATTGGTGAAAGTTGCCATTCCCATAACTCCTGCAATAGAGATGTTTTGCAATTCTACGAACTCATTTGATTCTAGTATTTCTCTTGCATCCTCGAAGGATAAACCAAATTTAGAGCTTTCCTGAGCAATGTGGAATTGTAGCAAGCAGTCAATTGTTCTTCCGCTTTTTTTCGCTTGCTTATTGATTTCCTTGAGTAATTTTAGGCTGTCAACTGCGTGGATTAATGAAACAAAAGGAGCGATAAATTTCACCTTGTTGGTTTGCAAATGACCAATTAAATGCCATTCAATGTCTTTGGGCAATGCTTCATATTTGTCAACAAGTTCTTGGACTTTGTTTTCCCCGAAAATTCTTTGTCTCTCAGAATAGGCTTCTAAGATGTCCTCATTTGGCTTTGTTTTAGAAACAGCAACCAACGTGACATCAGAAGGGATATTTGTCCGTACGGCTTTTAAATTATCCTTAATCATTCGTTTAGATTGTATATGGTTAATCCAGAA
>JAJRQP010000034.1 GCA_024280195.1 Bacteroidota bacterium
ATCATCTCTTCAGGATTCAGCATCATGTTCATAACCCATTCTGGAGAACGTCTGTCTAGCAATCCTGCCAATGCTGGACCGATGTATCTCTTTCCAAATTTATGACATGCAGTACAGTTTGTTTTATAAATCTCTTTACCTTCATCTGCTAAATCAGCATCTAAATCTCCTAGTTCGATAGAAGTGATTGGGCCTATTCCTAAATTAGCCAGATCTCCTGTTGCTTCCACAACTTCCTCGACAGCATCTTCTACGTTTTCAGTTACTTCTTCTGTAACTTCGTTTACTACTTCTTTAGCTTTCTCTTCTCCACCACAACTCGCAAAGAATAAAGTAGTAATTGTTAATAGTGATAAAATTTTAATTTTCATCTTTTTTTGTTTTAGTTAATTGTATTTATTTGATTATTCTGCTGGAACTAACACATCATCAATAACGTGTACCCATCCGTTACTTACTTTTACTGATTGAAGAACTTCAGTTCCTCCAACAAATATTTTTCCATCTTCATAAACAACTTCTAAGTATTTACCAGAAGCCATGTATAGTTTTCTTCCTTTTTTAGCTTCTTTTTTGAGTTGCTTCATAGGATAGTTTGCTGGAGCAACATGGTTCACTAAAATAAAAGATAAGTCAGCTTTGCTTTCTGGTTTTAATAAACTTTCAACTGTTCCTTCAGGTAATTTATCAAATGCAGTATTTAATGGAGCGAAAACAGTTAATGGTCCAGTGTTGACAAGGGCATCTTGTACACCTGCTGCCTTAACGGCAACAACTAATGTGGAAAAATCGTCCATTGATAAAGCTAATTGAAGTGCATTTTTTTCTTCGCCTTCAACAGCTGCCACACCTGATTGTCCATGGTCTTCTGAGGTTTTAGTAGTTGTTGTTTCGGTTTCATTTACCGTTACTTCTGTTGCTTCACTTTGGCAAGAGAAGAGTGCAGTCATTAATGCTGCGGATAGAATTAAGTGTTTTGCTTTCATTGTACTTGTTTTTAGTTATCTAAGAACAAATTTACGGTCGCAAAACAGTTTATTATATGACTTAAGTCATGTTTAAATAGGATTTTAATGGGGTATTTGAAAGTTTATACCCCAAGTGCGGTTGTAATGTATTGATATAGAAGGGGATTATTTCACAACCTCCTCAATCGTACTTCTTGAAACGAAATGATAACCATCTTTAGCTAATTCAAATGTTTCTCTTGCAAAATCATGATCAACAGTTTCTTTGGAATCCATCAAGATTTGGTAGATACCTTCTATTAACCATCTTCGACCAATCTTAATAAGGTATTTTTGCATTTCAACATTTTGTGCTCTATAATGAGTTTGAGCAGAGAGTTTAAACCAATCAGATTTGATAATAGCATTCGATTCTGAAGAGAATAGGAATTGTTTATCAAGTTTTTCCATTGTTTTGATTGAGACTTCAGGACTTAGCGTTCTGAAAAAAGTCAACCATTCTTGCGTAATGAAATCATTTCGTTTTGCTCCTTTAAAATCATTCAAAAAGATATCTTTTCCTGCGTTTGCCTTTTCTGCAATAGCAATCATTTTGGCTAGTTTTTTTGAATCTATTTTTATATGGTTCTCAGGCAAGCCTGCTTGGTAAATCCATTCATCAATGTTGAAATCAATGTTAGTTGGTTCTAAAAGTTTTGTTTTCAAATCTTCGACAAAAACCTCAGTTGTAATGGATTGAAAAGCGTGGTCTAAGAAGTATTGATTTAAAAAAACATCCATTTTCTTTCTTCCGACAGTATTCTCAAGTGTTCTTAAGAAAAAAGCTCCTTTTACATAGGCGATATCAGTCATTCCTTCATCAGGATTTCTTTCGTTCAATTCTAACTTTAAACGAGTATCTTCAGGAAAATCTCCATTCTCAATATCTTTAATAGAAGCGGTTAAATCCTGATACTCTATTGTTGCTAAAACATCTGCTGTTTCTTTTCCGTAGATTTCTTCCATGATTCTGTTCTCAAAGTAAACAGTAAAACCTTCGTTTAACCAGAAATCATCCCATGTAGCATTGGTAACAAGATTTCCTGACCAAGAATGAGCTAATTCGTGAGCAATGACTGAAGTTGAACTTCTGTCTCCTGCAAGAATGGTTGGGTTAGCAAAAGTTAATCTTGGGTTCTCCATTCCTCCAAAAGGAAAAGAGTAGGGAAGCATCACAATATCGTATTGATCCCAAAGGTATTCTCCGTAAAGTCCTTCTGCTGCAGAAATCATTTTAGGCAAATCTCCAAATTCATAAGCACAAGCATCTGCCAATTCTTTTTCAGAATAAATCCCGCAATTTTCTCCCAAAGAAGTATAAACCAAATCTCCAACTGCTAATGCAATTAGGTAAGAAGGAATTTTTTGCTTCATCATAAAATGATATTCTCCTTCTGCATTCTTTTCGGTTGGATTGTCAGCACTCATCACAGCAATTAATTCACTAGGAACAGTGATATCGGCAGAATAGGTAATTCTATTCATTGGAGAATCCTGCAAAGGAATCCATGATCTAGTTAAGATTGCTTGTCCTTGCGTGTATAAATAAGGATGCACTTTACCTTCTGTCAATTCTGCAGGCAACCAATCCAATGCTTCAGAATTTTCTGTTGTTTGGTAATAGATATTGATAAATTGAGTTCCAGGTTCAATTTTTACCGTCAAAGCAGAACCAAGTAACTCGTCTTCTTTGCTAATGGTAAAGTCAGTTGCTGTTTCCTCTTTCTCCCCAACAGTTGTTTTAATAATTTCTAAACCTTTGATGTCAAAAATTGCGTGGTCAATATTATTCTCACTCATTTGATGACGAGCAACTCCGTAGATTGTTTTATTTTCAAAATTGATGTCCAATTCTAAATGAAGGTGAGTTGTTCTGATTTCTTCAATATTTGCTCTAGTATGCTGGTCTTTAGTCGTTTCTACGTGTGCTAAAGATTCATTGTTTTCATTTTCCTGATTTGGAGAACATGAAAATAGGATTTGAATAATTAATATGGAGAATATATAAGTGTACTTCATTTGTCTATTTTGGTTGCGCAAATATAATCAAACTAAAACGATGTAGGAAATTGATTATACAAGGAGCGAGTGAATATAGATGGATGTTGATTTTCAATCGATTAAGTTTTAGGGAGCACAGAGAATGTAATTTATGTATAGAATTAGCG
>JAJRQP010000035.1 GCA_024280195.1 Bacteroidota bacterium
ATCTAGTTTTTGCAACAATTCTCTTTGGAATATTAACGATGTTAGTTATAAGGAGTAGAAGTGTGACATAGGTCACGGTGATTGTAAAAGAGTAGTTTTATTTTTGCACAAATGTATATAATCGGTTTAATTATTTCGCTTGCCATTGGGGTAGTGTTAGGGCTCGTTGGAGGAGGAGGTTCTATTCTCACTGTGCCGTTGGTTCATTATGTTTTTGGCGAACCGATGTTATTAGCAACAACTTATTCCCTCTTTGTAGTTGCGTTATCCGCAGCTTTTGGTTCTGTGCAAAGAATAAAAAACAAAGAAGTCGATTTTCAAAAAGCTTTTGTTTTTGTGGTTCCTAGTATGTTAACTGCTGTTGCTGTTAGAATGTGGGTCATGCCTCTAATTCCCGTCGATTTTGAATTATTCTCCATGTCTTTGCATCGAGCAACTATAATTACCATTCTATTGATTGTAGTGATGACTTACACAGCATTGAGAACATTATTGAATAAGAAACCACCAAAAATGGATGGTGTTTCAAGCACGACAATCGTACTTTTTGGTATTCTAACAGGATTGTTAAGCGGCTTTATTGGTGCTGGAGGTGGATTTATAATTGTCCCTATTCTCCTAAGTATGGGGTTAGATATGAAGAAAGCGGTTGCTACTTCCATGTTTATTATTGCGATCCAGTCTGGAATTGCTTTGATAGGAGACTTCTTTAATCCCGAAATATTAGAGATGGGAATTAATTGGGAACTTCTATTATCAATAACAGGAGTAACAATTCTCGGTGTGTTTTTAGGAAATCAATTTCAAAAGAAGGTATCAACTTCTTGGTTAAAAAAAGCCTTCAGTATTCTCTTATTAGCAGTAGCGATAGGTTTATTGCTAAAATTGTAAAAGAAATTGAATATTCTTATTGACTAATTCATTGCCTTGTGTTATATTTGCGCACTTGATTTTAAATAGAAATCAATGGTCCTATAGCTCAGTTGGTTAGAGCACCTGACTCATAATCAGGTGGTCCCAGGTTCGAGTCCTGGTGGGACCACATAAAATCTCTTAAGCAATTAAGAGATTTTTTTTTGTTATTAATTAATTCTCAAACAATGTCACACCCAAGCAATCAATTTAATTACCATCTTTACTCCGAAGATTATTTAACATTTCAGTTGTATACAGCAAGCAAATCGGAGGTTGTTGCTAAGAAGAGAAAAAGTGAATGGATGCTCCTTTGGTTTCTACCATTAGTTTTCGGATTGTATTTCTTGACTAGTGCAGAATATTTATTAGCTACTTATTTCTTCATCGTTGCTGTTGTCACTTTCTTTTTCTATTCTCAATTTTTTAAATGGCGTTATAAAAAAAGACATTTAAAATTCATTAACACCAACTACCAAGAACATTTTGGAACAGAAGAAGAATTGAAATTTAATGCAGACCACCTATTCTTAAAGAATAAAACAGGAGAAGGGAAAGTTTTACTAGACGCAGTTATTTCTTGTGTTGAAATACCGAGTCATTTATTCATCAAGTTGAATACAGGTACATCTATCATTCTTCCAAAAAAAGAAGTCGATGCTGAAGCTGTTAAAAAAGAATTAACAAAGCTAAATATCGATATTGAGAATGAGTTGAATTGGGTTTGGTAAGGATGTCTGGTACAAAAAAAAGCCACTTCCTGTAAAAAGTGGCTTTTCCTATATAAAAGATTCTAATTAGAATCTGGTAGAATTACGATTTCAATAAGGCTGACTTTACTAATGTAGCAATTATTTTTCCGTCAGCTTTTCCAGCTAGTTTTCCTGAAAGCATTCCCATTACTTTACCCATGTCTTGAGGTCCGCTTGCTCCTGTTGCAGCAATGGCAGCATCAACTTCCTTTTGAATGTCTTCTTCAGACATCATTTCAGGCATGTATTCGTTGATAATGTCTGCTTGGTATTTCTCATCAGCAGCTAAATCTTCACGACCTTCCTTTATGTATAATTCGTATGTTTCCACACGCTGCTTGTAAAGCTTCATGACAATTTTCATGGCATCTGCTTCAGAAACTTCTCCTTTTCCAGAAGTTGCTTCCAACATTATTTTAGACTTAATATCTCTTAATGGAGAAAGTCTTTCTTTGTCTCTTGCCAACATCGCTTTTTTGATGTCAGCGTTTATTTTATCTACAAAACTCATTAGTCTACGTTATCGTGTAAAAAAGAATTATTACTTCTCAATGATGTTCCATTCTCGTCTTTAGAAACACTGAATCGGCTAGAATTGTCTTCCGAACTCGGCGTCGATTCATCTAGTTGAATGTTTCTTCTTTTGTAAGCAGGTTCGTTTTCAAACTCTTGAATTCCATCTGCTTTTTTCAAACGATTCGTGTATTCCTGAACTCTCGACAACCTGTCTTGTGTTCTCTTTTGCATTTCTTCTGGAGAAAGCGTTTCCTTTCTTTCTTTAGAATTGTCAACTGAAGAATTCACTTCTTTCACTTCTGATAAAGTATATCTAGTTACAATTTCATCTTCTTGAGGTTCAGTTGTTTCATTAACTGACTCCTTAGAAGTATTCCAACTAAATTCCATTTCTTTTTGTTCTTCCTCAACTTCTTTTGCTTTTAAGAAAGGAGCATCTTGTGTATTCTCAATTTCCGTTGCTTTGTTCCAAGCGTTTTGCTGAGTTGGAGAATTTAATGGAGTTGTAATTTCTTTCTTCGGTTCTTCCTTTAAGGTTGTGACATGCTTTTTAGGAGCAACTTCAAATCCTGTAATTGGCGAAGAATCAAATCCTGTTGCAATTAATGTAACACTGATTTTATCACCTAAGCTATCATCTTTTGCATGTCCAAAAATAACATCTGCAGTTGAACCAGCAGCATC